>JBFKUL010000215.1:0-5418 GCA_041635755.1 Burkholderiales bacterium
GCGGGCGCGATGTACGCGTTCCTGCGGGTGGCGGGCGTAAGCGACAGCCTGGCGTTCTGCAAGCGCCTGGTGAGGGACGTCGGGCTCGGGCTCGCTCCGGGCTCCGCCTTTGGCCCGGAGGGCGAGGGTTACGTCAGGTGGTGCTTCGCCGCCAGCGAGTCGCGGCTCGCCGACGGCATCGAGCGGCTGCGCCGCGCGCTAGCGGACCGCTAGCTCAGGGCGCTTGGCCTGAGCTCCGGCACCGGCGCGATCGAGCACCTCGATCTCGCCAGAGAGCTCGGCGCCTTCCTCGACTTTGATCTTGGCGTAGCGGATCTTGCCCGTGACCTTGCCGGTGGCGTGAATCACGAGCTGCTTGCGCACCGTGAGGTCGCCCTCCAGCCGGCCGTGAATTTCGGCATTGTCGACCGCCACGTTGCCCGAGAACACGCCATTCTGGGCAATCTGCAGCACCCGCGAGTCGAGCGTCGCCTCGATGCGCCCCTCGACCACGAGCGTGTCGCAGTCGCTGATTTCGACGCCCTTCATCTTGATGTCGGGGCCGACGATGAGCTTCGCTTCCTTGCGCTCGTCTCCTTTCGTGTCCTTGCCGGCATCGGTGCGCGTCGCGGACGAGTACGTCGAAGGGGAGGCACTTCCCGCCGGCGTGGCGTTCTGCGCTGGCGTGGCGGGTGCCGCGGGCGGGGTCTGCGGCGCGCGGTTGACGTCTGGGTCGCGGCGGCGGAAGAGGCTGTCTCGCTGAAGCATCGTCGTTCCTTCGAGTGGTGTGAGGGAACACTAGCTAACGCAGCTTCCGTGCCACAAAGAAACTTTCAGTAAATCAACATGTTGAAATCAGGGTCCGAGATACAAGCGTCGGCCAACGCCGACAATCCCTTCAGCTTTGTCCCAAGTACGCTGTTTTTGAAGAGAAATCTGCTGTCGGGCTGTGGGCACGCACGTCCCGCAGTTCGTGTGGCTGGCGCGACGCCTAGCCGGACGCAGGGGTAGAGTTCGCACGCGCCTTGAGCCGCCCTTAGACTGCAGGACGCGGGGTCGGCGGGCCCCGATCGCCGTGCCAACCTGAATGCCTTCAGGTCATCGGCTCAGGATGTCCAGGGACTGCCTGGTTACGTCGTTGTATCGGGTCGCAGCTTCGAAGCGGCTGCGCACGCCCAGCTTGCGGAAGATCCGCCGCAAGTGATTCTTGACCGTGTACGGGCTGATGCCGAGCGCCGCGCCGATCTCCGCGTTCGCCTTGCCCTTGGCGATCCACGCGAGAATCTCCTGCTCGCGCCGGCTCAATTCGGACCACTCCGCGCCGAGTTTCTCGATCATCACGTCGTCGAACGGATATGCCGCGACCTTGCGAAAGGCGACGTCGATCTGGGAGATCAGCAGGTCGACCAGATGGCAGCAGCGATCCTTGGGGTGCCCATTGGTAAACGATCGCGAGTGCATCGCAACGTAAAGGCTGTCGTAGCCGCCGCGCTCGTCGCGAACACCGTGAACAAGGACGGAGTTCAGGCTGCGCATGGCGCTGTGCATGGAGCACTCGCAATCCCCGATCTGCGCCAGCGCGTCCGACGACCGCATCACCAGAGGCCGGCGTCCGCCTTCCACCCATTGGTAGAACAGTCCCTTCAGAAAATCGTCGATGCGGCACTCGGCAAGCCTTTCGGTGCGCACACCCGGAAGCTGGGAAATCACATCCAGCTTGAGGTCCCAGCTCGCGAAATCGCCCCACGCCGAGATCAGGACCTGATGAGGGAGGAAATGCTGCAACTCGCCTTGCAGCCAGAGATAAAGCTCATAGTGGCGCTTGATCTGCAGAGAACCTTCGATGATACGAAGAAACCGCTCGCTTTCTTCGGTCGTGAAGCGAAAGCTCTCTGCATTCGGACGCTGCGCGCGCTGAGCAATGTGATGCATCTTTTTGTTGGCGTTGATTCGGTCGATGGGTGTGACATACGTTCGCACCCTGAGCGTGCGCGGGTCAACGAGGCTTGCATTTGTTGACATCGTGGTTTGCAACGTTTTACAGATCGGCGTTATCAGCGATCGCATCGGCGTCAAGCGCGCTCAATGACGGGCCGACTGGCGAGATGTTGCGTGCAGCGATTCATGCCCAACGCGGAAGTCGCGCGCCGCTTCGCGCGGCGTACGGCAGGCATGTTTCCGCCGTCAACCGGTCCCGCCGCCCAGTTCAAGCAACGCAACGCAGCCCCCTGCAATCAGACCTGGCGGCCGTGCGCGCCAGGCTCGGTGATCAGTCGAACGCAACCCGATTTCACTCGCCGCGAAACACGACCGCCGCTGTTCTTCTTCTTTTGATTGTCTTGTTCTGTCGGAGCGGACTTCGAACAACCCCGTCCATGTCCGGTTTCGCGACGCCTTGCATCTCGCGACCCCCAAGAATCCGCCTTTTAGGCCGAGCACTCGGGTTGGCGCCACTGTGAATTGCGTCACAAGTTAGAGTTAATTTGCTGGATTGTCTAGTGGGTCTAGAGGTCTCATTCGGTTGATTTTTTCCTCTCTGCCCGATTTCCGGGTGCGGCGGCTTGCGGTCAAAACCTGACCTTAAAGATTAGAAAAAGGCTGTATGTCATTCATTGAGATCGCGTCCTGCACACTAAAGTGGCTTCCAGGGGGGTGGGTACCCGCCGGAACTGTCGAAGGCAAGTTTCCGCCAGGCATCGACTTCTGGCAGATCGAGGTCCAGTCCTTCTCTCAGGCCGGCCGGTCTGTTCGATCTTCAGACAGAAGGCGCCGGGGTCGCGGAGAGCAGACGACGGCACTCCGCGAGATGCCGCGAGACCGCGCCGCCGTGCGCGAATCCAATTTTCAATCCCGCGAGCGCCACGCGCTCGCGCCACTCGCGGCTACTGAGCAGCGTGCTTGCGTCCTGAACTGCATCGGCCGCGCTGCCGACCTGAACTGCTGCGCCGACAGACACCGCCAAGCGCGCGGCCTCGGCAAATTCGTCCATATGCGGGCCGAACACTAAGGGCACGCCTGCAGCACAGGCTTCGATTGGATTCTGACCGCCCGGAGTGGTAAACGACCCGCCCAAGATGGCGACGGTGCTCATCGCGTAATAGAAGGGCATCTCGCCCGCGGTGTCTCCGAGAAACACACGTCGGCCAATATGCGGCGCCTCGCCCCGACTGCGGCGCGCGCACGTCAGACCGCGCGAGGCGATGAGCGCGGCGACGGCTTCAAAGCGCTCCGGGTGCCGGGGCACGATGACGATCAATGTTCCGTCATCGCTGCCGAGCTGGTCGAGCAGCATGGCTTCCTCGCCTTCGCAGGTGCTGGCAAGAAGCAGGACGTTGCGTCCACGCAGCGCTGCCATGAGCGATCGCCCTTCCTCGACTTTGGACGGGTCCGACGGCGCGTCGAGATCCAGATTGCCCGTCACGGTAACGGCGCTGGCGCCGAGCGCGCGCAGACGTCTGGCGGTCGCGCGATTCTGCGCGCAGGATGCGGCCAGCGTGCCGAACGCCGGGCGCGATAACGCGCCGAGGCGGGCGTAGCCGCGCGCAACATTGCTCGACATGCGCGCGTTCGCAAGCATGATCGGAATCCCATGCTGCTGGCAGGCGGACAGCAGCACGGGCCAGATCTCCGTCTCGATCATGACACCGAGGTGCGGCCGAAAATGCTCGACGAAATGCTGCGCGGCGCCTGGCAGGTCATAAGGCAGATAGGCGGACAGGATGTCGCCGCCGTACTGCATGCGCACCGCGTCTCGTCCGGCGGCCATGCTCGAAGAAACGAGCAAGTCGTGGTCCGGATACTCGACGCGCAGCGTCCTGATCAACGGCGCCGCCGAGCGAATACCGGACATCGACGTCGTGTGTAGCCAGATGACGCCGCGGATCGGCAGGTCCGAGTAATGGCCGAAGACCTCTTTCAAGTCCGGGCGGCGGTTCGGCGTGGCACGGGCGTGCCACCATCGCATCAACAGGTCGAAGGGTAAGGCGAACCGCAGCAGAAGTGTGTAGAGACTTATCACCATTGCCGCGGAGCCCCGGATGAACTCGGGCTCATCCCGTGAGCCGAGTATTGGCGAGCGCGAGGCGCTCCACAACGTTGCGTACCAGTGCGCGGGTGAGCTGGAGCTGGACCTCCACGCCCATCTGCGCCAGTGCATCCGGCGAGAACTCCGCGAGCAGCAAGTCCTTTGTCGCCACGACGGTGGCGTGACGCCGCTCCTGACCGCCGAGCACGTAGGCCATCTCGCCGAAGAACTCCCCCCGATGGATGACGTTCAGCAGGCGGTTGCGCCGCATGACTTTCGCGGACCCCGCCGCCAGAAAATAGACATTCATGCCGGGATCGTATTCCCGTACGATGACTTCGTCCGCGGCCACGCGTGACCAGCGCCCCGCGCCTGCAACTTCTGAAAGTGCCGCATCGGAGAGGGTGTTGAGCGCTTCGACCCCTTTCAGCGCCGCGAGCTTTTCGTGCTCGGCGACCCTCTCGGGCGAACGGACATGGCGGGAGATCTCGGCGAGCTCGTGAGCGAACTCGGCCCACGATTCGTAGCGCTGTTCGGGCTTCTTGCTGAGCGCTCGCAGCACGACCCGGTCGATCTTCGACGACAATCCCGCGCGCACGCTGGTCGGTCGCGCGGGCTCCTGGAGCGAGATCTTGTGGACCAGATCCTCGAGACGGCCCGCCACGAACGGAAGCTCGCCAGTCAGTAGCTGATACAGCACGACGCCGAGCGAGTACATATCACTGTGAAGCGTAACTTCCTTGCCGACGATCTGCTCGGGGGGCATGTAGTGGGGCGACCCCATGGCGGCCGTGCGCACAACCTGGCTTTTCTGCAGAAACGCGGCGCCGAAATCGGAAATCCGCACATCCGTTCCCTCGGCGATCATGATGTTTGCCGGCTTGATGTCGCAGTGGATGATGCCCACGCGCGACGTATAGTCGAGCGCGCCGCAGCAATGGAACCCGATCTCGATGACATCCGCTGCCGGCAGCAAGGTTCCCCGCCTGACATGCTGCGAAAGGTCGCCTCCCGTGATCAGCTCCATTGCGATGTGGGCCGTGTCCTGCAGCACCACCGCGTCCAGGATGGAGACGACGTGGGGATGAATCAGCATTCCGGCGAGCGACGCCTCGCGTAGGAACTGGGCGTGTCGCTCGGGACCGAAATCCGGGTCCTCGAAGACTTTGGAATCGATAACCTTGAGCGCGACTTCGCGTCCCGAGAACGTATCTACCGCATGGTAAACGGTGCCGGAGGTGCCCTTGCCAAGCAGCTTCAGAAGCCGGTACTTGCCGACCTGCTGGGCTGGCGCGATATCGGCGGGCTGTGCGGTCATGTGAGGTTCGAGCGCTAAAGGCACGGAAAGGATACGGTAGTTCGCTTCCACGACGAAGGCGATCGTTCCGATTCAGGCAGCTTTTTACGTTGCCGAA
>JBFKUL010000216.1:0-5413 GCA_041635755.1 Burkholderiales bacterium
CTCGCGCATGTACGTGTTCGAGAACGACGCGGGTCGGCCGCGCCTTGCATCGGATTTCTACGTGACGCTCGGCAAGCGCGGCATCGAAAAGACCCGCGAGGGCGACCAGAAGACCCCGGTCGGGGTGTATCACGTGACCGCCAATCTGCCGCGCCAGAAGCTCACGGATTTCTACGGTTCGGGCGCGTACCCGATCAACTATCCGAACGAGTGGGACCGGCGTCTGGGTCGCAACGGCTACGGCATCTGGCTTCACGGCGTTCCTTCAGATACCTACAGCCGGCCGCCGCGCGCGAGCGACGGCTGCATCGTGCTGTCGAACGGGGACTTGAACGCCGTTGGGCGTTATGTCCAGGTCGGACGCACACCCGTGATCATTGCCGACGAAATCGAGTGGAGCGACCGCGCGACCCAGGACGCAGACCGCGATACGCTCGCCAAGGCCCTTGAGGGCTGGCGCAGCGACTGGGAAAGCCGTGACACCGATCGCTACCTCGCACACTACTCGCCCCGCTTCCGCTCGCCGGACCAGGACCTGGGGACCTGGTCCGCCCACAAGCGCAAAGTGAACGCAGCCAAGAACTGGATCAAGGTCGGCGTTTCCGATGTGTCGATGTTCCGTTATCCGCGCGAACGCGATTTTGTCGTCGTCTCGTTCGAGCAGGACTACCGCTCGAGCTCGTTCTCCAACGTCATGCGCAAGCGCCAGTTCTGGACCAAGGAAGGCGGGCACTGGAAGATCATCTACGAAGGCGCCGGGTGAGCCGCCCGCGCCCAACCTGCACACGGATCGCCCGATGAAAATATTCGGTTTCTGGAAACCTCTCGTCATGCTTTCTGCAGCCGCAGCCGCACCCGGTGCGCTGGCCGCAGACCCTCAGGTCGATATCAAGACGAACGCCGGCACGATCCGGCTCGAGCTCTATCCGGCCAAGGCGCCCAAGACGGTTGCGAATTTCCTTCAGTACGTTCGCGACGGACATTACAGCGGCACGATCTTTCACCGTGTGATCGACGGCTTCATGATCCAGGGCGGCGGATTCGAGCCGAGCTTCCGCCAGAAGCCCACGCGTGACCCGATCCCGAACGAGGCGGAGCAAGGCGTCAAGACCGGGCTGAAGAACGAGGTCGGCACCGTCGCCATGGCGCGCACATCGAACCCGCATTCGGCCACCGCGCAATTCTTCATCAACGTCGGCAACAACACGTTCCTGAACTGGGGCGATCCGCGCAGCGACGGCAACGGCTATGCCGTATTCGGCAAGGTAGTCTCGGGGCAAGACGTGGTGACCAAGATCGCCCGCGCGCCGACCGGCCCCGCGGGCCCCTTTCGCAGCGACGTGCCGCGCGAGTCCGTGGTCATCGAGTCGATGACCGTGGTGGACGCCAAGTAAACGCGGGCGCCGCGAACCGGGTTGGTTCCCGGCCGGCGCGCCGCGAAGGCTCCGGACTCCCCGCGTGTCGCGCGTCCTGCTGATCTCGGATCTGCACCTCTCGGGCGAACGCCCGGCGATCAACGAGCGGTTTTTTGATTTTCTTCGGGCCTCGGCACGACGCGCCGAGGCGCTGTACGTGCTCGGCGACCTGTTCGAGTACTGGATCGGCGACGACGAGCTTGGTGCCGAAGAGGGCGACCCGCTTGGACGGGAAGTGGCCGCCGCTTTCAGCGAGCTGTCGCGTGCTGGGGTCTACGTGGCGCTGATGCACGGAAATCGTGATTTTCTGCTGGGCGAGCGGTTCTGCAAAGCTGCAGGCGCGCGCCTGCTCGCCGACCCTTTCGTGGCCGAGTTCGACGGTGTACGGACGCTTCTTATGCATGGCGATACGCTGTGCACCGACGACTCGGATTACCAGGCATGGCGTCGTATCGCACGCTCTGACAAGTGGCAGCGGGCGTTCCTGTCCAAGCCGCTCTCGGCGCGCCTGGAAGAGGTCCGTGCGCTACGTGAGCGCAGCAAGGCCAAGATGGCGTCGATGGACGCGGAGATCATGGACGTCAATGCCGACGCGGCGCGCGAGGCGCTGCGCGCGCATGACGTCACCCGGCTGATTCATGGTCACACTCACCGTCCCGCACATCATCAGTACCAGGTCGGCGGTCGCGCTTGCGAAAGGTGGGTGCTCCCGGACTGGTACGAGCGCGGCGGCTATATTGAGATCCTACGAGGTGCACCGCGACTTGTCGTTTTCTGAGACGCGCCGCGACGCGCCCGTTTCAAAGGGGCGGGCGGACGCCCCTATACCGTTTGCACCGCGCACTACCCCAGCCCGCGCGCGAGGTCCGCGCGCAGGTCCGCGACCGCCTCCAATCCCACGGCAAGCCGCACCAGGCCTTCGGAAATACCGGCCGCGGCGCGAGCTTCCGGGCTGATCCGCCCGTGCGTGGTGCTCGCCGGATGGGTAATCGTCGTCTTCACGTCGCCCAGATTGCCGGTGATCGAGATCAGGCGCGTGGCGTCGATCATCCGCCAGGCGGCATCGCGGCCCCCCCGGACCTCGAAGGACACGATTGCGCCGCCGGCGCGCTGCTGGCGCTTCGCCAGCGCGTACTGCGGATGCGATTCCAGCCCCGGGTAGAACACGCGCGAAACGGCAGGCTGCGCCTCGAGCCAGCGCGCGAGCTCGAGCGCGCTCGCCGATTGGGCAAACATGCGCAACTCCAGGGTCTCGAGGCCCTTCAGGATTACCCAGGCGTTGAAAGGCGAGAGTGAAGGACCGGCCGTACGCAGAAAACCGAATACCCCGTCCATGACGAGCGCACGCGCGCCGAGCACCGCGCCGCCAAGCACTCGGCCTTGCCCATCCAGGTACTTGGTCGCGGAGTGTACGACCAGGTCGGCGCCGAGCTCGAGCGGACGCTGCAATGCAGGCGTGCAGAAGCAATTGTCCACCACAAGTAATGCCTTGTGCTGCCTTGCCAGAGTGGAAATCGCCGCAAGGTCGGCGACTTCACCGAGCGGGTTCGACGGCGTCTCGAGAAACAGCATCTTGGTGTTCGGACGCAGCGCCCGTTGCCATGCGGCGAGGTCGGTCGCCGCGACGAAGGTGGTTTCGACGCCAAAGCGCGTCAACACGCCGGAGAACAGCTGCACGGTCGCGCCGAACACCGCGTTCGAGCACACCACGTGGTCGCCGCTGCGCAGCAGCGCCATCGCGGTGGCGAGGATCGCCGACATGCCCGAAGCGGTGGCCACGCACGCCTCGGCGCCCTCCAAGGCGGCAAGGCGCGATTGCAGCATTGAAACGGTCGGATTGCTGAAGCGCGAGTAGACAAAGCCATCGCCGCTGCCGGTGAAGCGCGCGGCCGCCTGCGCTGCGCTTTCGAACACGAAGCTCGAAGTCAGGAACAGCGCTTCGCTGTGCTCGTTGAATTCGGTGCGCGTCTGCCCAGCGCGCACGCCCTTGGTTGCAAGCTCGTAGTCAGGTTCCATGGTTCGGTTCCTCGGCTCGCGAGCGCACAAAAAAACCCGGCTAAGGCGACCGGGTTCTCGGCACGCTTTAGCTGTATTTGTTATGCGCCCGCAAGCTGTGGTGTCAAATCGGCGCAATCCGGATTGTAACGATGCTTCGCGCGTCCGCCAAGTCCTCCGGCTGCCCGGGCGTCAGCGCGCCGCGACCAGATTCAGATCGAGCTGCGCGCCCTCGCCGTCGTCGCTCGCGTCGCGGGCCTCGTCGCGGCGCGTCTCGATCGCGGTGAGATAGTCGCTGGTTACATCGCCCGTGACGTAGTGTCCGTCGAAGCAGGAGGTCTCGAAGCTGGTGAGCCGCGGATTCACGCGCCGCACGGCGTCTTTCAGCGCGTCGAGGTCCTGATAGATCAGCGCGTCCGCGCCAATTTCACGCGCCACTTCGTCCTCGGTGCGATGCGACGCGATCAACTCGGCGCGCGTCGGCATGTCGATGCCGTAGACGTTGGGGAAGCGCACCGGCGGCGCCGCAGAGGCGAAGAACACCTTGCGCGCGCCCGATTCGCGCGCCATCTGGACGATCTCCCGGCTGGTCGTGCCGCGCACGATCGAGTCGTCCACCAGGAGCACATTCTTGCCCCTGAACTCCATGGAGATCGCGTTGAGCTTCTGGCGCACCGAGCGGCTGCGCACCGCCTGGCCCGGCATGATGAAGGTTCGCCCAATATAGCGGTTCTTGACGAATCCTTCACGGTACGGCACGCCCAGGCCAAGCGCCAGCTGCAGCGCCGAAGGGCGGCTCGAGTCCGGAATCGGAATCACGACATCGATGTCGAGGTGCTGATAGTGTCGCCGGATCTTCTCGGCGAGCTTCTCGCCCATGACCAGGCGCGCTTCGTACACCGAAGCACCGTCGAGCAGGGAATCGGGCCGCGCGAGGTAGACATACTCGAAGATGCAGGGATTCAAGCTCGCGCGCGGCGCGCACTGCTGGCTGTAGAAGTTGCCGTCCTCGTCGATCAGCACCGCCTCGCCCGGCGCGATGTCGCGCAGCACGCGGAAGCCGAGCGCGTCCACCGCCACCGATTCCGAGGCCACCATGTACTCGGTGCCCAGCTCGGTCTCGTTGTAGCCGATGACCGCCGGCCGGATGCCATACGGATCGCGGAACGCGAGCACCCCGTAGCCGGCGATCATGGCAATCACGGCATAGGCGCCGCGGCAGCGACGGTGCACGTTCGCGACCGCGGTGAAGATCGTCTGCGGATCCAGATGCAGCTTCACGGAGGTGCTCTCGAGCTCATGCGCCAGGACATTGAGCAGCACCTCGGAGTCCGAGTTCGTGTTGATATGCCGGAGATCCTGCCGGAACATCTCCTCCTTGAGCTGTTCGGCGTTGGTCAAGTTGCCGTTGTGCCCCAGGACGATGCCGAAGGGGGAATTGACGTAAAAGGGCTGCGCCTCCGCGCTGTTGAATGCGGATCCCGCAGTCGGGTAGCGGCAGTGGGCGATGCCGACGTTTCCCGACAGCGAGCGCATGTTTCGCGTGCGGAAGACGTCGCGCACCATGCCGCTCGCCTTCTGCATGTGGAAGGTCTTATGCTCGCTGGTGACGATGCCCGCAGCGTCCTGGCCGCGGTGCTGCAGCAGCAGCAGGCCGTCGTAGAGCAGTTGGTTGACAGGCGAACGAGCGACGATGCCCAGAATGCCACACATAGGGGCCGGCTCCCGGTACCTAAGGCCTAATCATAGCGCAGCCGCTCGGCGAACGTATTCGGCAGCCAGGGTCGCAGGGCGAGCGACACGTGCGCCAGGGGCGCACCGCTGACCGAACCGCGCCACAGGGGTTCTCGCGGCAGGCCCGTGAGGCCGGCCAGCAGTGCGAAGGCAAGCACGATCAGCAGTCCGCGCGCAACACCGAAAAGAGAGCCAAGCGTTCGATCGAGCCCCCCCAGGCCGACCACCTTGATGATCTTCGAGAGCAACAGCGCGATCAGCGTGGTCAC
>JBFKUL010000217.1:0-5404 GCA_041635755.1 Burkholderiales bacterium
ATGCGCTCGCCACGGAAAAGCTGTGCGAGCAGGGCGAGAGTCTCGGCGTCGGGGGCCGTCTGCATGGCGACTTCACTTTGGCGCGCTACTCGCAGGCGAAAGCAATCGGCTCGCTCGCGGTGTCGCGCGACTGGCCGAGCGTGATGATGCCGCGTCCGCGCAGCACGAATTCCTCGCGCCGTAGCACGAGCTCGCTGTCACCCTCGACCGTAATGAAGGTGCCATTGGCGCTTTGATCCACAAACACGTACTTGCCCTGCCGGAGCTCGATGCGTCCGTGCGCACGTGAGGCGCTCAGCTCGGCGACCACCAGTTCGGAGGTCTTGTCGCGGCCCACGGTGAGCGAGATGCGGCTGCCGTCGAGCATCACGACCTGGTCGCGCACGCGCAGCCTGAGGACGGCGGGCGGCGGCACCTCGCTCAGGCTCGAGATGATCATGGTTTCGTCGTCGCCGGGCCGCCACAGCATCTCGCAGAGCTCGACTTCTTTCGACTTGCCCTTGACGGTCATCGCGTAGAGCGGGCGGCAGGCCGCGCGCAGACGCTCGTTCATCGCTTCCACGGTCTCGCGCGAGGTGATGATCTGACCGCGGTTCGCCGTTTCCACCAGGCGCGAGGCGATATTCACGGTGTCGCCGAAGATGTCGCCGCCGCTTTCCACGATCTGGCCGTAATGCATGCCGATGCGCACCGCGAGCTTGCTGCCCGCCATCGGCGGCAGCGCGTGGATGCCGAGCTGCATGGCGATGGCCGCCTCGGCCGCGGCACTGGCGCCGGGAAACAGCGCCATCACCTCGTCACCGATGGTTTTCACGACCCGTCCGCCATGGGTCTCGGTACGGACCCGAAGAATCTGCGTGCACGCCGCGACCGCGGCAAAGGCCGCTTTGTCGCCAACGGTGTCATACAGGCGCGTGCTCTCGCTCACGTCCGCGAACAGCACCGCCCCCCGCTTGTCCTGTTCCATCTGGTTCGTCGCGCCCCGGTCACCCGCGGCCCTGGCCAAGCTATGAGTCTGACGCAAGGCCGCAAAGGCCACAAGCGCGAGTCGGGAAAGCCGCCGTCGCTCGCGTCGCAGCCCCGCTGCGCTACTGGTCGAGGCGCGATTCGAGCTCGATATCCTGACCCAGCACGTAGTTGCCGAAGGCGTCGATCAGCTCGTCGTCGAACTTGCCTGGCGCGACCACCCAGCGCGTGCGTCCCATCCGGCCGACGTTCTTCAGCTCGATCACCATCGCGAGCGCTTCGTAGTCGCCCCGCACCAGCGCCTCGCACGCGATGGGCCCGGAGATCGTAAACACGCCGCGCGTCGGCTGGCCGAAATCGTTGACCCTCGTTTCCCTGAACTTGAAGGGAATCCGTTGCTCGCTGAGGAACGTTCTGCAGGTCTGGATGTCGGCGCCGATCACCTCAAAGCGCGGCGGCCTGACGTAGCGCGCAGTGAGTCGAAGCGACACGTAGTCGCAGTAGTCATTGCCGGCGATCTGGCGCATGCGGTGGTCGGTAACAGCCTCCGAAAGCTCCATTGCGGGAGCGCTGCGCAGGAACGTGAGCTCGTAGGGGAACTCCGTTTCCGGCGTCGCGCTGTTCATGGCGGCGGCGAATTCGACCAGGTACCGGTGCGTTTCCTGCAGACGCTGGTCGATCTGCGACATGAGCCCGGCGCGCCGCTGCATCGCATCATCGGTCGGCGGACGCACCGCCTGGCTGCGCAGGGCTTCGATCGCGGCGTACCGCGCCTGCGCCTGCCCGGAGGCGGTCGTTCCCGCGGGATCGGCGCCGGCGGTGCGGTCGAACACCGTGCGCTCCTGGCGCCGCGCCTCGGCCCAGCGGCGCAGCTCCTCTTCCTTCTTCTCCCGCGCCGCTTCCTCCTCGCGCTGGCGCGCGCGCAGCTCGTCCTCGACGTTGCGCTCGAAGGCGTCGAGCTCTTCGAGCAGACGCGCGCGCGCCGGGTCCGGCGTTGGGGCGGAACGGGCCATGATCACGGTTTCGGCCGCGTGCGGGTCAGCTCCGGCGCCCGGCGCTGAGGTACGCGATGATGCCGCGCCGTGGGCCGGCCCATGCGCCCCGAGGCTGCGCCAGTTGCGCAGATCTCGCGCCATCTCGCCGGCGCGCTGATAGCGGCCTTCCGGTGTCTTGGTGAGGGCGCGTGCCAGGACATGGTCGAACGCCACCGGGATATACGGATCGATCTGCGTCACCGGTTGGTGCGGCGTCCGCGCGATGCGCTGCATCAGGGCGAAGATGGTCGAGTCCCCCGGCTGCTCGAACGGGTTGCGCCAGGTGAGCATTTCGTAGAGCACCACGCCAAGCGAGAACACGTCCGAGCGCGGGTCCACGGGCAGTCCGAGCACCTGCTCGGGCGACATGTAGCGCGGCGAGCCGAGCGCCGAGCCGGCCTGCGTGGCGGTCGAGGAGGGCACGTAGGCGACGCCGAAATCGGTAAGCTTGGCCCGCCCCGACGGCAGGATCATCACGTTCGCCGGCTTGACGTCCCGATGCACGACGGAAAAGCCATGCGCGTGGTCGAGCGCGTCTGCGACCTGGGCGGCAAGCTCGGCGATCGTATGAAATGGCATGCGCGTCGATTCGCGCAGCATCTCCTGAAGCGAGCGCCCCTCGAGCACCTCCATCGCGATGTATGCGATTTCGCCCTGCTCGCCGACGTCGAAGATGGTGACGATGTTGGGGTGATTGAGCCGGCCCGCCGACTTGGCCTCGCGCAGGAAGCGCTCGCGCACCTCGGCCAGCGCATCGGGCGGCAGATTCGGCAGCAGCGTCTTGATGGCCACCTCGCGCTCGATCAGCGGATCGATCGCGCGGAACACGGTTCCCATGGCGCCCCGCCCGAGCTGCCCCGTGACTCGGTAGCGTCCGAAGGTCTGCTCGGCCATCAACGGCGGACCGCTCGGGTGCGCCGGCGCACGCGCGTCACGGATATGTCCGGCACAGCGGGACGGCGCCGCCTTGCCGCTGCACGGATTGAAGCGTGTACCCTAATTGGAAATCCCCCTGCGAACCACGCGCCTCTTATAGTAGGGCAGGTGCCGCGCGGCGCCAAGTCCCGGCCGGCGGGCCGCCGCGTTGCATGGTGTATCCTCGCGCGACCGTCACCCGGGACCGCCGTGCGCTACGAACTGTTTGTCGGCCTGCGCTACACGCGCGCCAAACGCCGCAATCACTTCATCAGCTTCATCTCGCTCATCTCGATGGCCGGCATCGCGCTCGGTGTCGCGGCGCTGATCGTCGTGCTCTCGGTGATGAACGGCTTTCAGCAGGAACTGCGTACGCGCATTCTCGCGGTGGTTTCGCACGTGCAGCTGAGCGGCCCGGACGGACGGCTGGGCGACTGGCAGCGCGTTGCCGCGGACGCCGCACGGCAACCGCGCGTGCTCGCCACGGCGCCGTTCGTCAATGCGCAAGGCATGCTTTCGGTCGGACAGGCGGTGCGCGGCACCGTGGTGCGTGGCGTGCTGCCCGGTCCGGAATCGCAGGTGGGCGAGATCGCGCAGCACATGCGCGCCGGTTCGCTTGACGCGCTGCGCCCCGGCGAGTTCAACATCATCCTCGGCAGCGAGATGGCGCGCGCGCTCGCACTGCTGCCCGGCGACAAGGTGGCGCTGATCGCGCCGCAAGGGCAGGTGACCCCCGCTGGCGTGATCCCGCGCCTCAAGCAGTTCACGGTCGCGGGCACCTTCGAGATCGGAATGTTCGAGTACGACTCGAGCCTCGCGCTGGTGCATCTCGAGGACGCACAGAAGCTCTACCAGATGGGGGACGCCGTATCGGGCGTGCGGCTCAAGCTCGACGACCTGTTCGCCGCGCGCGCCGTGTCCCGGCAGATGATGGCGAGCCTCGGCGCCGACGTGTATGCGGCCGACTGGACGCGCAGTCACGCCAATTTCTTTCGCGCCGTGGAAATCGAGAAGCGCGTCATGTTCATCATCCTGCTGCTGATCGTGGCGGTGGCCGCGTTCAATATCGTATCGACGCTGGTGATGCTGGTGACCGACAAGCAGGCCGATATCGCGATCCTGCGCACGCTCGGCGCCTCGCCGGGCGCGATCCTGCGCATTTTCGTGGTGCAGGGCGCAGTGATCGGCATCATCGGCACGGTGGTGGGCGTAGCGGGCGGGGTGCTGCTCGCGCTCAACGTCGACACCGTGGTGCCGGCAATCGAGAGCGCCCTCGGCTTCAAGTTCCTCGCCAAGGACGTGTACTACATCTCGGACCTGCCCTCGGATGTGCAGGCGGCGGACGTAACCACGATCGGGCTGGTGTCGCTCGCGCTTTCGTTTCTCGCCACCCTGTACCCGAGCTGGCGCGCCTCGCGCGTCAATCCCGCCGAGGCGCTGCGCTATGAGTGAGCCCGTGCTTGCCTGCAGGGGGTTGGCCAAGACCTACCGCGGGCCGGCGCCGGTCGAGGTGTTGCGCGGCGTCGACCTCGAGGTGCGACCGGGCGAGCGCGTCGCGATCGTTGGACGCTCGGGCTCGGGCAAGTCGACCCTGCTGCATCTGCTCGGCGGCCTGGATGCGCCGAGCGGCGGGGAGGTGCGCGTGCGCGGCACGCCTTTCAGTGCCATGGGCGAGGCCGAGCGCGGGCGCGTAAGGAACCAAACGCTGGGCTTCGTCTACCAGTTCCATCACTTGCTGCCGGAATTCTCGGCGGTCGAGAACGTCGCCATGCCGCTGCTCATCCGGCGCCTGCCCCGCGCGCAGGCGATTGAGCGCGCGGCGGCGGTGCTCGAGGAAGTGGGCCTGGGCGCGCGGCTCGATCACCAGCCGGGCGAACTTTCGGGCGGGGAGCGCCAGCGTTGCGCCTTCGCGCGGGCGTTGGTCACCGAGCCGGCATGCGTGCTGGCCGACGAGCCCACCGGCAACCTCGATGTGCACACCGCCGACGAGGTGTTCGAGGCGATGGTGCGCCTCTCGAGCACCCGCGCCACCGCGTTCATCATCGTGACGCATGACCTCGCGCTTGCCGCGCGCGCTCAGCGCGTGATGGAGCTCGCCGAAGGCGTGCTGCGCCCGGCGCGCGCCGGCTAGGCGTTCGCGGTCTCGTCGAGCTCGATCAGCCGCGCCGCGAGCGCCTCGCGGTAGAAGCGCTCGTCCTCGAGCGCGCGGTGCACGACGTAGCCCTGGCTCGAGCGGCGCACGAGCGCGCGCAGCAGGAGCGCGAGCGCGAACGCGATCGCGCCGACGATCCAGTGCCCTATCAGCGCGAGCGCGACCGCGAGGCCGAGCACCGGCAAAAGCACGAACGGCAACAGCATGCGGCCGGAAATGAAGCGCGCGGCGCGCTCGCGATCCACGCGCACGAGGATCCGTCCGGCGCAGTATCTTGCGACGAACTCGCTGTGCTCCGGATGTGGGACGCTCATCTTCGTGCCTTGAGCTTGAGACC
>JBFKUL010000218.1:0-5364 GCA_041635755.1 Burkholderiales bacterium
AACGAATCAGCCGCCCCCAGGCTGCGCTTCGCCCGGCGATGCATCGGGTACAGCACCGAAGATGTCGCGGTAGCTGATGTAGAAGCTGGCAAACAGCGTTGGCAGCAGCAGGATCAGGAACGGAAACAGCAGCGCCATGACCGAGATCTTCGCTCCGCCGCTGCTCGCCATCATCATGGCGCTCAGCACGACGAAGGGCAGCGCCACCGTCACCAGCGCCGTGACCGCACCGTAGGCGAGGAACGCGCGCCAGTTCATCAGGCAGGCGAAGAAGCTGTAGAAGAGTGCTTTCGGCGCGCTCACGCCGTGCCACGCGGCGAGTACCGGCGCAAACCAGAACATCATCATCACCGGCAGATACAGCATCACTGCCGTAAGCATCGCGCCCACAAAAGCGTCGGACTGCAGCATCGTCTCGTCCGGCCGATCGCCCGCGAGCATCCAGCGCGCCAGCGCGCCGCCATCGGCAAGGGCGGTGCCGGCAAGCAGGAGCGCCAGTGCCGAGGTATAGACCGCGCCAAGCGCAAGCTGCGTCGCGACGCGCTCGCGAAAGCCTGCGAACAGGTTCGACATCTCCGGGTTGCCGCCGCTTGCGGCGGCGCGGCTCGCGGCCATGAAACCGACCGAGAACGGCGGCACCAGCACCGAGGCGACGACCACGCCGACGAGCGGCATGACCGAAACGAGCGTCATCAGCAGCCAGTAGGCAAACACCAGTGCCAGCCAGCCAAGCGGCGAGACGCGAAACAGGGCGAAGCCCTCGCCGAGCCAGCGCGCGCCACGCACAACCGGAGCAATGCGCGCCTTCACGCGGCCCTCAGTCCGTCCACGTCACGTCTGCGCCTGCCGCGCGCTGAGTCAGGATGTCGCGGAAGTGCTCCGGGTCGTGCGCGTGCACCAGCATGCCCGGACGCGGCAAGTGGAGATCGTAGAGCCGCGACAGCCAGAACCTCAGCGCCGCGGCGCGCAGCATCACCGGCCAGGCGCCGCGCTCGAGCGCGCTGAAGGCCCGACCCGAGGCGTAGGCCCGGAGGAAGGCGCGCGTGCGCGCCGGCTCGAGGCGCCGGTCATGCCGAGGATCGATCAGGCACCAGTCGTTCACGCACACCGCGCAATCGTATAGCAGCGTGTCGACGCCGGCGAAGTAGAAATCAATAACACCCGAGATGCGTCCGTTCTCGAACAGCGCGTTGTCGCGGAACAGATCCGCGTGCACCGGACCGCGCGGCAGATCGGGAAAACGGTACAGCGCCTGGAAGCGCAGCTCGTCGTCGAGCAGGCGCGCGGCGTCGTGCTCGAGAAACGGATGGACCGCGCGTGCGGCGGCACGCCACCATTTCGGGCCGCGCGGGTTCTCGAGGTAGTCGGCGAACGATCGCCCTGCGAGGTGCAGGCGCGCGAGCAACGCACCGAGTTCGGCGCACTCGGACTCACCGGGCTGCTCGATCGATGCGCCCGGCAGGCGCGTCACGAGCGCCGCCGGCTTGCCGTTGAGCTGCGACAGATAGCGATCGGAAAGATCGGCAATCGGCGCGGGGCACGGAATGCCGTGCCGCGCGAGATGCGCCATCAGATCGAGGTAGAAGGGCAGCTCCCCGGCCGGCAGGCGCTCGAACAACGTGAGCACATAGCGGCCCTGCGTCGTGGTGACGAAGTAGTTGGTGTTCTCGATACCCGATCGGATCGGCTCGAGCGCGGCGAGCGCACCCACCGAGTAGCCGAGCAGCCAGCGAGAGAGCTCGGCTTCGGATACGGGCGTATAGACCGACATGGGCCGCGGGCGGTGCTCGGTTCGTCAACGCGCCGGCGCAGGGATTCCAGCGCGGGGCACGCGGTCAGTCGAAGACCTTGAGCGGCCACATTGGCACGCGCACGCCGTCATCGAGCGAGTCGCGCCGCGTCCAGCTGCCGGTGCCCGTCGGGTCCATCAGGTAATACACGGGGCCGTTCTTCGGCGTCACTCTCACCATCACGACACGTCCGTCCTGGCGAAACTCCTCGACCTTGTCGCCCTCCTGCACCGGAATGCGGACCGCCGGGCCGCCAGGCGATTCCTGAACGCCGGGCGGCGGCGGGGGCGGCTCGGGCAGCGGCTCGAGCTTGGGCGGCGGCGGGGTCTGAGCGAGCGCGCCGAACGCGCACGCGAGAACAATGAGTAGGAAAAGGCGGCGCATGAGGCGAACGCGGTGCGAGGCAATTCTATCAGAGGGACCGCGCGCACCTCAGAGATTGAGCAGAATCTCGCGCTCCACGGGCGAGGGTTCAAATCCCCTTTTCTCATAGAAGGCGAAGATGGCGTCGACCACCGCCTGCGGCTCGTCGATGATCTGCAACAGCTCGAGGTCCTGCGGATCGATCATGTTCTCCGCTGCGAGCCGCGCGCGGATCCACTCGATCAGCCCACGCCAGAACGGCTCGTGCATCAGGATGATCGGCATCTTGCGCGTCTTGCGCGTCTGCACCAGCGTCAGCGCCTCGAACAGCTCGTCCAGCGTGCCGAAGCCGCCGGGCAGCACGACATAGGCGGTGGCGAACTTCACGAACATCACCTTGCGCGCAAAGAAGTGCTTGAAGCGCAGGCTGATGTCCTGGTACTGGTTCGCGACCTGCTCGTGCGGCAGCTCGATGTTCAGGCCGATGGCGGGCGCGCGACCCTTGAACGCGCCGCGGTTCGAGGCTTCCATGATTCCGGGCCCGCCGCCTGAAATCACGGCAAAGCCGGCGTCCGAGAGCAGGCGCGAGGTGCGCTCGGCGAGCGCGTAGTACGGCGAGTCCGGGGCGACGCGCGAGCTGCCGAACACCGAAACCGCCGGACGGATGTTGGCGAGCCGCTCGGTCGCCTCGACGAACTCTGCCATAATGCCGAACAGCCGCCACGCCTCGCGGGCGGAAATCTCCTTGCCGAGCGGACCGGGCTTCGGAAGCTTCTCGTTTTTCATCGTGACTGGGAACCTTCCTGATCGAACGCTGCTGCTGGTCGACGGCTCGTCGTATCTGTACCGCGCTTTTCACGCACTGCCCGAGCTGAAAAGCCCCGCCGGCGAGCCGACCGGCGTCGTCTACGGCGTGCTCAACATGCTAAGGCGGCTCGCCGCCGACTACAAGGCCGAGGCGCGGGCGTGCGTGTTCGACGCGAAGGGCAAGACGTTTCGCGACGAACAGTATCCCGAGTACAAGGCGAATCGTCCGCCGATGCCGGACGATCTCGCGGCGCAGGTCGAGCCGCTCAAGGAGGCCGTCGAGGCGCTCGGCTGGCCGGTGCTCTCGATCGAGGGCGTAGAGGCCGACGATGTCATCGCCACGCTCGCCGAGCGGGCGAAGAAAAAAGGCTGGCGCTGCATCATTTCGACCGGCGACAAGGATCTCGCGCAGCTTGTCGATGAGCATGTAACGCTCGTCAACACCATGTCCAACGAAACGCTCGACCCCGAAGGCGTGAAGCAGAAGTTCGGCGTTCCCGCAGAGCGTATCGTCGATTACCTCGCTCTGGTGGGCGACACGGTCGACAACGTCCCCGGCGTTGCCAAGGTTGGCCCGAAGACCGCCGTGAAGTGGCTTGGGCAGTTCGGCTCGCTGGACGACGTGATGGCGCACGCCGCAGACATCGGCGGCGTGGTCGGCGCAAACCTGCGCGACACGCTCGATTGGCTGCCGCAAGGACGCGCGCTGCTTACGGTGCGGCGCGATCTTGAGCTGCCGGTCGAGCTCGAGGCGCTCGAGGACGGCGAGCCCGAGCGCGAGCGCCTGCGCGCGCTGTACGAGCGCTATGGCTTTCGCTCCTGGCTGCGCGAGCTCGACGGCGGCGCGCCGCCGGAAGCGAAAGCGCGGTCGCGGACCTTCGTCGCGGCGCCCGCGACCGCGGCGCCCGCGGTCGAGCGCCGCAAGATCCTGACGCTGCTGGACGAGCAGGCGCTTGCGACGTTCCTTCCGCGGCTCGAGCGCGGCACGCTCGTCGGCTTCGACACCGAAACGACGGGCCTCGAGCCGATGACCGCGCAACTGGTCGGCATGTCCTTCGCCGTCGGCGATATCGCGGCCTATCTGCCGCTCGCACACGAGTACCCCGGCGCCCCGCGGCAGCTCGGTGTCGAGCGCGCGCTCGAGCTGCTCAGGCCTTGGCTCGAAAGCGAAGCGCATCCCAAGGTCGGACAGAACCTCAAGTTCGACGCGCACATCCTCGCCAACCACGGCGTGCGGCTCGCCGGGATCGTGCACGACACGCTGCTCGAGTCCTACGTCTACGAAGTCCACGAGCGCCACGACCTCGATTCGCTGGCACAGCGCCATCTCGGCTGGAAAACGATCAGCTACGACGACGTCACCGGCAAAGGTGCCGCGCGTATCCCGTTCGCCGCCGTCGAGATCGAGCGCGCCACGGCGTACGCGGCCGAGGACGCCGACGGTACGCTGGCGGTCCACGACGTGCTGCACCCGAGGATCGCGCAGGACGAGAAGCTCAAGCGCGTTTATGCGTCGATCGAGATGCCGGTGCTGCCAGTGCTTCTGCGCATGGAGCGCAACGGCGTGCTGCTCGACACGGCGAAGCTCGGCGAGCAGAGCCATGAGCTCGGTAAAGAGATGCTCGAGCTCGAGCAGAAGGCCTACCAGGCCGCCGGCCAGCCTTTCAATCTGAACTCGCCCAAGCAGATCCAGGAGATCCTGTTCGAGCGTCAGGGTCTGCCGGTAAAGAAAAAGACGCCCTCCGGCCAGCCCTCGACCGACGAAGACGTCCTCGCCGAGCTCGCCGAAGACTATCCGCTGCCGAAGCTGCTGCTCGAGTACCGCGCGCTCGCCAAGCTGAAGTCGACCTACACCGACAAGCTGCCGCGCATGGTGCACGCCGGCACCGGGCGCGTGCACACCACGTACTCGCAGGCGGTCGCGGTGACCGGGCGGCTCGCGTCGAACGATCCGAACTTGCAGAACATCCCGATCCGCACGCCGCAGGGGCGGCGTATCCGCGAAGCCTTCATCGCGTCGCCGGGCTGCCGCATCGTGAGCGCCGACTACTCCCAGATCGAGCTGCGGATCATGGCGCATCTCTCGAGCGACGAAAGCCTCCGGCGCGCCTTCGCGCGCGGCGACGACGTGCACCGGGCTACCGCCGCGGAGGTGTTCGGGCGCAAGCTCGACGAGGTAACCGCCGACGAACGCCGCACCGCGAAGGTGATCAACTTCGGACTGATCTACGGCATGTCGGCGTTCGGCCTGGCGGGCAACCTCGGTATCGAGCGCGCCACGGCGCAGGCTTACATCGACTCGTACTTCTCGCGCTATCCCGGCGTGAAGCGCTACATGGACGAGACCCGCGAGCGCGCCCGCAGCGAGGGCTACGTGGAAACGGTGTTCGGTCGTCGCTTATGG
>JBFKUL010000219.1:0-5358 GCA_041635755.1 Burkholderiales bacterium
ACCGCCATCAGGCGCGGCGCGGGCTCGGCTGCGACCAGGCGCCATTTGCGCCCCGCCGGAAAACCGGCCCCGCCGAGGCCCCGCAGGCCCGAGTCTTCCATGATCCGCGTGATTTCGTCGCGCGAGCGCTTGCCCGCCAGGCACTCGGCGATCAACCGGTAGCCGCCGGCCTTGCGATAGGCCGCATAGCCGACATAGGGCGGCTCCTGGCATCGGGTACGCTTCTGCGCCACTGCATCGCGCACCGTGTTGACGGTCGCATTCGGAATCGGATTCTGACCCACCACCGCGGCGGGCGCGCTCTCGCAGCGGCCGACGCACGGTGCAGGAACTACGCGCACGTCCTTGCCGAGGATCGCGGGCAGTTTATCGAGCAGCGTCTGCGCCCCGGCGAGCTCGCAGGACAGCGAATCGCAGACCCGCACGGTCAGTGCCGGCGGCGCCGCTTCGCCTTCCTTCACGACGTCGAAGTGATGGTAGAAGGTCGCGACTTCATAGACCGCGGTCAGCGCAAGACGCATCTCCTGCGCCAGCGCCGCGAGGTGCGCGGCCGAGAGATGGCCATAGCGATCCTGGAGCTTGTGCAGATGCTCGATGAGCAGGTCGCGACGGCGCTCTTCGGCGCCCAGGAGTTGGCGAACCTCCTCGAGCGCACGCGGCTCAACCCTGCGCCCCTTGGGCGCCGACCGAACCTTCATGCGCCGCGGCACTGCGGCCGTGCTCGACATCGCTCTCCTCGCCCTGCTTCTTGATCTTGCGGGCATTATCCGGCAGCGAACGCGTTGCAGACTTGACTGCGGTCAAGCGCTGCGGAGCCGTTCCGCGGCGCACGAGGCGCGCGCTTGACGACCTCCCCTACGCCGGCCGCCACAACCAAAGGCGCTTTAGTGTATAAGCCGCGCATGTGCCGCGCACTCCTTTATCTTGGCCAGCCGGTGCTGCTCGACAACCTGCTCTATCAGCCTGATTCGGCGCTGGTGCGGCAGAGCACCATGCCGCGCATGCTCAACCTGCTGAACCTCGCGGGCTTCGGCCTGCGCGCGTGGGATCCCAGCTCGCACGACGCCGAGCGCCCTTACGCCTACGCTTCGCACGCATTGCCGGTGTTCGACCGCAATCTCAAGGGCCTGGCCGAAAAGATTCGCGCCAAGTGCGTGTTGGCGCATGTGCGCGGCGTCGCCTACAGCACCGAAGTGGAAATCTCGCTGCAGAATGTGCACCCGTTCCAGTTCCCGCGCGTACCCCTGACGCTCGCGCATAACGGCGACCTGGCGCGTTTTCGCGAGCTCAAGCCCCTGATCGCGGCGCGCGTGAAGCCCGAGCTTGCATCGCATGTCTCGGGCACCACCGACAGCGAGTGGATCTACGCGTTGCTTCTGTCGCAGCTCGCGGACCCGTACGTCAAGCCTGATGGCGAGGAGCTGCTCGAGGCCATCGCGCGTACCTATGCCGTTCTGCGGCAGCTGCGCGGCGAGCTCGGCATCGCCGTTTCCTCGCCCGTCAACCTGTTCATCACCGACGGCGAGCAGCTTGCCGCGGTGCGTTACTGCTTCGATTTCGGCTGCTACCCGATCGACGGACCGGCCGGTCTGCACGAGCAAAGCCTCAGCTACCAGACGCTCAACTTCCAGAGCCTGTGGTACACGGCGGGGCGCGAGTACGGGCTGCACGACGGTGAGTGGCGCATGACGGGCGGGAGTGAACACAGCGACTCGATCCTGGTCGCCTCCGAGCCGCTCACGCGCGATATCGGGGCGTGGGTCGAGCTGCCCGAATACTGCGTGCTGCATGCCACGATTCGCGACGGCCACCCGGCCCTCCGCATGCAGGAGCTTCCCTAGTCAGTCGCCACGATCTGGCCCGAATAGGCCACTTCCAGCATGTCGCCCTCGCCGCGGTCGCCACGCAGCCGCGCCTGGCTGAGCAACCGCGTCAACATGCGGTTGGTCTGCGCAAGCGAGCCGAGCAGGCTGCGGAGGATCACGCGATGGAGCTTCGCAGCGGCGGCACTTGCGCCGAAGTAGAGCTCGTCGAAGGCGTTCTTGCTCAGCTCGAGCAGCACAGCGGATTCGCGTACGCGCGCGCTCGCCCCATGGGCACTGCCTTCGAGCAGGCTCATGAAGCCGAAGAGCTGCCCCGGCCCGAGCACCGCGAGCCGGCGTTCGCGCTCGGCATGCCGCGCGCTGACCTCGACCGCGCCGCGCACCACGAGGTAGCAGGCGACCGAAGGATGACCCCACGCAAAAACGGCGTGACCGCGCGGCAGCTCGATCAGTGTCGCGCGCGCGCTCAGGCGCTCGAGCTCGCTGTCGCTGAATTCCTGCAGCGCCGGCAGCAACGGCAGAATGGGTCGATGGTCGTAGCCCACGCGCGTGCGCCGCTCGATGCCGGCAAGCGGATCGCTTTCGCCCCCATCGTCGGCGCGACGGTCCTCCGGCGCCGGACACGCCAGCACCTTTTCGTTCAGCCGGCGCAGCTTGCCGCACAGGATCAGCGTGATCTCGTGCTGCAGCCGGCGCGAGCCCGTGCCTCGCTGCGCGATCAGCGCGCGGAAATCGTCGCGCTCGACGAACCACCCTTCCAGTGCGCTCGTAGCCACGACCGTCGCCGAGCAGATTCCGCGCTCGAGCAGCGCGGTCTCGCCGAACACGCTGCCCGGCCCGATTTCGGCCACCGCAATTGGATCGCCGCCCGGAAGGCTCACCTGCGCCTCGGCGGTGCCGCTTCGAACCACGAAGGCGCCGCGCGCCGCCTGACCGTGACGCACCAGCCGCGCACCCTTGGCAAAGGACACCGGCCGCGCGACCGAAAGCAGCAGCGCGCGAGACTCGTCGTTCAGGCGCTGGAGGAGGGGCAGCTCGCTGCCGCGGGTGGCCTCAGGGTCGATCATGGTCAGCGTACCGTCAATCATTCTACGCGCCGTGTCGCGGCGCTCCGGCCCGGCTGGGATACCATCGGGACTCCCGACCGGCCGCCGCCATGCACGCCCGCGTAACTGCCGAGAACGAGATCGAGCGCTCCGCCGAGCAGCTGCTCGCGGTGATCGATGCGCTGCTCGCCGAAACCTCGCGCGGCACGGCGCGGCGCGCGAGCCTTGATGCGTCGCTTGAGCGCCAGCTCGGGCTGGACAGCCTGGCGCGGGTCGAGCTGCTGCTGCGCATCGAGCGCGCCTTCGGCGTCAGCATGCCCGAACAGGCGCTGTCGACCGCCGAGACGCCGCGCGACCTGCTTCGGCTGTTGCGCTCTTCCCTGGGCGCGTCGCGCGAGCACCTCGACAAGGAGATCGAGAGCCTGGCTCAAGTTGCCGATGGCGGCGAGCCCGAGGCCGCGACCACGCTAGTCGCGGCGCTCGACTGGCACGTGGCTCGGCATCCCGATCGGCTGCACATGTTGCTGCTGGGCGATGCAGGCGAGGAGCGGCTCAGCTACCGGGCGATCCGGGACGGGGCGGCAGGCTACGCGACGCGGCTGCGCGCCCTCGGGGTCGAGCCCGGGCAGATGGTGGCCATCATGCTGCCGACCGGATCCGAATATCTGTTCAGTTTCCTCGGGGTGCTGC
Organism: Burkholderiales bacterium; assembly: GCA_041635755.1. Classification (GTDB taxonomy): domain Bacteria; phylum Pseudomonadota; class Gammaproteobacteria; order Burkholderiales; family SG8-39; genus JBFKUL01. The sequence continues at coordinate 3,560 of JBFKUL010000219.1, forward strand.
TGGCCGGCGCCATTCCGGTGCCGCTCTACCCGCCGGCGCGGCTGTCGCAGATCGAGGATCACATGCGCCGGCATTCCGGCATCCTCGAGAATTGCCAGGCCGCCTGGCTGATCACCGTACCCGAGGCGCGCGCGCTGGCACTGCTGATGCGCTCGAAGATTGCCTCGCTGCAGCGCGTGTTCGAGCCCGCTGAGCTCGCAGGCGCTTCAGAGAAGGGTTTTGCGCCGCATCCGGCCAAGCCCGGCGATATCGCCTTTCTGCAGTACACCTCGGGCAGTACCGGCAACCCCAAGGGCGTGGTGCTGACGCACGAGAACCTTCTCGCCAACCTGCGTGCCATGGGCCGCGCGGCCAAGCCCGGTCCCGAGGACGTGTTCGTCAGCTGGCTGCCGCTGTATCACGACATGGGGCTGATCGGCGCCTGGTTTGCGCCGCTGTACTTCGGCTTTGCCGGGGTGCTCATGTCCCCGCTCGCCATGCTCGCGCGGCCAAGCCGCTGGTTGTGGGCAATCCATCGGCATCGCGGCACGCTTTCGGGCGGACCGAATTTCGCTTTCGAGTTGTGCATGAAGCGCATCGAGGATTCGGAGATCGAGGGACTCGACCTGTCATCGTGGCGCTTCGCGTTCAATGGCGCCGAGCCGGTCAGCCCCGAAACGCTGGAGGCCTTCTACCAGCGCTTCGCACCCTACGGTCTCGCGCGCGGCGCGCTAGCACCGGTATACGGCCTGGCCGAGGCGTGCGTTGGCCTCGCCTTTACGCCGCCCGGAAAGGGCTGGCAGATCGATGCCATCGAGCGCGAGCCCTTCGTGCGCGCTGGCGAGGCGCGTGCGGCCCAACCTGGCGACGAGCACGCCATCAAGGTGCCCTGTTGCGGCGAGCCGCTCGTCGATCACGAGCTGCGCGTGGTGGACGAATCCGGGATCGACCTGCCGGAGCGCCGCGAAGGACGACTGCAATTCCGCGGTCCTTCGGCAACCTCGGGCTATTACCGCAACCCCGAAGCGACACGCGCGCTTTTCGCGGGCAACTGGCTCGACACGGGCGATCTCGCCTACCTCGCAGAGGGCAGGCTCTACCTCACCGGACGCTCAAAGGACGTCATCATTCGCGGCGGGCGCAATTTCTTTCCCTACGAGCTCGAAGAGGCCGTCGGCGCCCTAGGGGGAATCCGCAAAGGATGCGTTGCCGCCTTCGGCGCACGCGACGCTGCAGGCGGTACCGAGCGCATGGTGGTGCTCGCCGAGACGCGCGAAACCGACCAGGCCAAGCGCGAGACCCTGCGCGCGCGCATCAACGAGCTTTCGGTCGACCTGGTGGGCGCTCCCGCCGACGACATCGTGCTCGCGCCACCGCACACGGTCCTCAAGACCTCGAGCGGCAAGATCCGGCGCGCGGCGTGCCGCGACTTCTACGAGCGCGGCGGCAAGGCGGCGCGCCCGGCGCCGGTATGGTGGCAGTTTGTGCGCCTCGTCGCTTCGGCGCTCGTGCCGCAGGCGCGGCAGGGGTTGCGCGCCGCCACCACCTACGCTTACAACCTGTGGGTCTGGCTGGTCTTTGGCGGCGTCGGGCTGGTCGCGTTCTCGCTGATCGCGCTCGGGCGCAGGCCCACCTGGGGCTGGGGCGTCACCAAGATCGCGATGCGCATGGTGCTCGCGCTTGCGCGCATTCCCGTGGTGGTCAAGGGACTGGAGAACTACGATCGCTCGAAGGCGGCGGTGCTCGTCGCCAACCACGCGAGCTACCTCGACGGGCCGCTACTGGTCGCCGTGCTGCCATGGCGCCGCGGCGCGTTCGTC
>JBFKUL010000220.1:0-5350 GCA_041635755.1 Burkholderiales bacterium
AAGCCGACCATACCGTGCTGGAGCTGACCTACAACTGGGGCACCGAGAAGTACGAGCTCGGCAATGCCTTCGGCCACATCGCGCTCGAGGTGGATGACGCCGCGCACGCCTGCGCCGCGGTCAAGGCGCAAGGCGGGCGGATCACGCGAGAAGCCGGTCCCGTCAAGTTCGGCACCACGGTCATCGCCTTTGTCGAGGATCCGGACGGCTACAAAATAGAATTCATCGAGCGCAAGAGCGCTCGATGAATGCCTGGCAGGACCGGAACAGGGGAACCATAAAGGTTCCCCCGTACCCCTTCGGGGGACGCCCCGCAGGATAGGAACAGGGGAACCACAAAGGTTCCCCCGTACCCCCTCCTACCTTTTCAGGCTGCGCGGCGCTCCGGATCGGGTCAACGGGCTCGACTATCGGTCGACGTACCGCGTCCCAAGTCAGCGTGCTTGGGACATAAGGTGCTGGGCGATGCGCACGTAATCGGCAGGGGCGAGATTCTCGGGCCGCAGCCGGGGATCGATGGTCAGCTGCTCGAAATCCCGCGCCGATAGCGGCAGCGCGTTGCGCAGCGTCTTGCGGCGTGCGGCAAAGGCGCCGGCGACCAGGCGCCCGAGCAGCGCCAGGTCGACGCGCGGTCGCTCATTTAGCGCCAGCGGAATCATGCGCACGAACGCCGACTCGACTTGCGGCGGCGGATGAAAGGCTCCCGCTGGGACACGGAAAAGCTTCTGCATTCGAAATCGCGCCTGCAGCATGACGGACAGCCGTCCATAGGCGGGGCTCGAATGCGCAGACACCATGCGCTCGACCACCTCGAGCTGCAGCATGAAATGCAGGTCGCGGACGCGCTCGGCCTGACTGGCGAGGTGGAACAGCAGCGGCGTCGAGACGTTGTAGGGTAGGTTACCGACCACCCGCAGCTCGGGCGGAAACGCCGTCAGCTCGAGCTCAAGTGCGTCGGCGCGATGCACGATCAGCCGCTCGCGGGGAAACGCCTCCTCGAGTCGCGCCGCGAGGTCGCGATCGATCTCCACCGCGTGCAGCGTACGCACCCGCTCGAGCAGCGCCCGGGTCAGCGCGCCCTCGCCCGGCCCGATCTCGAGCATGGCGTCCTCGCGCGCCGGCGCGATCGCCTCGACGATCCGTGCGAGTACGCGCGGATCGTGCAGGAAATGCTGGCCGAAGCGCTTGCGGGGAACGTGACGGCCCATGTGGGCGCGGTTCGGCGCCTCAGGGGCGCGTGCGCGAGGGCGCGAGCTCGATTGCCACTCGCAGCGCCTCGACCAGGCTCCCCGGATCGGCGCGCCCTGTCCCGGCAAGCTCGAGCGCCGTGCCATGATCGACCGATGTGCGCACGAACGGCAGGCCGAGCGTCACGTTGATGCCGCGCCCGAAGCTCGCGTACTTGAGCACCGGCAGTCCCTGGTCGTGGTACATGGCGAGCGCGCAGTCGGCCCCCTTCAGTCGCTCGGGGACAAACAAGGTGTCGGCTGGAATTGGCCCCTCGGCCCGGATGCCTTCGCGCGTCGCGGCCGAAATCGCCGGCGTGATCGCCTCGATCTCTTCGCGGCCGAGATGCCCGGATTCGCCGCTGTGCGGGTTGAGGCCGGACACCAGGATGCGCGGCTGCGCAATACCGAAGCGCGTTCGCAGGTCGCGATCGATGACGCGCAGCGTCGCGAGCAGCGAATCGGCGCGGATCGCGCGCGGCACGTCCGCAAGCGCGAGATGCGTGGTCGCGAGCGCCACCCGCAAGCCGCCGCCAATCAGCATCATGACGACATGCGGCGCCCGTGCCCGCTCGGCAAGATACTCCGTGTGCCCGATGAAGGCGATGCCGGCGTCGTTGACGGCCGCCTTGTGAATCGGTGCGGTGACCATGGCGTCGAACTCGCCCACCATGCAGCCCTGAGCAGCACGATCGAGTAGCGCGAGAACGTATCGACTGTTCGCCGGGACGAGCTTGCCAGGGGTCACGGGTGCATCGAGCGACAGGTGCAGCACGACCGTGCCACGTGCCACCTCGCCTTTCGTGTAACGCGGCAGCGCGGGCGCGACGCCGAGCTGCGCTGCCCGGCTTGCGATCAGCTTTTCATCCCCCAAGATCACGATCGTCGCGGGCAGCACCTCGCGCTCGAGCATCGCGCACAGGTCCGGGCCGATTCCGGCGGGCTCACCGGAGGTGAGCGCGATGACCGGCAGGCGCTCGCCCACGGTCTAGCGCTCCTCGAGACGCAGCTCGATGAACGTCTGGTCGCGCAGCTGGCGCAGCCACTCCTCGTAGGACTCGTCGGATTTGCGCGCGCGCAGCGCCATGCGCGCCTCGAGCCGCCGGCGCTCCACGCTCATGTCGGCCTTGCGCCGCTCGAGCACCTGGATCAGGTGCCAGCCGAAGGGGGTCTTGACCGGCTCGCTCAACTCGCCCGGCGCCAGCGCGTCCATGGCGCGCTCGAACTCCGGCACAGTATCGCCCGGATGAATCCAGTTGAGATCACCGCCCAGCGCTGCGCTGCCATCCTGCGAGTTGAGACGCGCCAGTTCCGCGAAGTCGGCGCCCGCGACGATGCGCTCGCGCAGCACACCCAAGCGCTGACGCGCGTCGGCCTCCGATACGGCTTCATTGGTGCGCACCAGAATGTGCCGCGCGTGCGTCTGCGTGACCGGGGCGCCCTTGCCTCCCGCGCCGCGCCGATCGAGCAGCTTGAGCACGTGGAACCCCGCCGGGCTGCGCAGCACCTCGCTCACGTCGCCTGGGGCGAGCGATTTCACCGCTTCGGTGAACAGCTCGGGCAGCCGGTCCCGCTCGCGCCAGCCCATGTCGCCGCCTTTGAGCGCGTCCGGCCCGTCGGAGTAGCCCGCAGCAAGCTTGGCGAAGTCGCCCCCCGCCAGCGCATCGGCGCGCACCTTCTCGGCGCGCGCGCGCGACGCCTCGACGCGATCCGGGCTTGCCTGCTCCGGGACGCGCACCAGAACGTGCGCGATATGGTATTCGACGCCTTCGTCGGGCGCGTTGCCGCGCTCCTCCAGGTACAGATCGATCTCGCTTTCGCTTACCTGGATCTTGTCGTCGACCTCACGCTCGCGCAGGCGGGTAAGGATGATCTGGTCGCGTACTTCGTCGCGAAAGCGCTCGAAGGCGATGCCGTCGCGCTCGAGCGCCTGGCGGAATTCCGGGAGCGCCAGTTTGTTGTTCTCGGCGATGCGCTCGAGCGCCCGGTCGACCTGCACCTGATCGACGCGGATCCCGCTGTCGCGTGCGAGCTGCAGCTGCGCCTTGAGCAGCACCAGCCGCTCGAGCACCTGGCGCTCGAGAATGCCCGGCTCGGGCAGCGGCACGCCCTCGCGCCGCAGCTGCCGCTCCGTCTCGGCAACCCGCTCACGGAGCTCGGAGAGCGTGACGACCTCCTTGTCGACCACGGCAACGATGCGATCGACCAGCGCGATACGTTGCGCCGCGGCACCGAGCGGCACGATCAACACGAGAACCAGGGCGATGAGGCGAAGCATATGGAAAGACTAATACACCTGCTCGAAGGGCAGCGGCCGGCGCACGCCAGGCGGCACGAGCGCCTGATCGCGCGGATTGGTGACCGAGTAGCCCGGAACGCTGCGCTTGAGCAGCGTCACCGTATCGTCGGACCCGATCGTGCCGATGCCGTTCAACTCGAGCTGAATAAACAAAGCGGTGGAGGATACCTGAGTCGCGGCCTGGATGCGCTGGAGCACCGCGCGAAACACCCAGCAACCGCCGTTGTATTCGACCCCCGCCAGCCCCTCCACCAACCGCCCGTCGAAGAACGAGTAGTTGTAGCGCCCGACGAAGTACCAGCCTGGTGTCAGCGGCCACTGACCGGCAACATCCAACTGTCGGAGCGCGTCGCGGTTGAAGCGGTAGCTTGCGCTGATGACCTTTGCGATCTCGGGCGAATAGCGCAACGACGCGCTGTAGCGCGACGTGCGCCGCTGGCTTTCGTCGTACTGCATCCCTGCGTCGAAGGTCCAGTGTCGCGCGAATCGTCCGCCGAGCGAGGCGAGGATGTCCGAGCTCTTGCTGGTGCGCAGCGGCGAGCTCGGGGTCAACCCCACCTCTTCGCCCTTGAAATAGAAGCGCTGCGCCAGCGTGCCGCGCAGCACCTCCTGCCCGCCCAGGCCGAGCAGCCGTGAGGTCGCCGCAAGCGTGACCTGGTCGGCGTCGCCGAACCGGTCGCCACCGGAAAAGCGGTTCTCGCTGAAGATCTGCGCGTAGTTGAAGTCGGCGAGTGCGGTGTCGAAGAGCGGCACCTGAGCGTAGTCGCGCGCTGGCGCATAGACGTAGAACGCACGCGGCTCGAAGGTCTGCGTCACGTCCTGGCCGAACCAGCGCGTTGGGCGATCGAACACCAGCCCGGCGTCGACGCTCACCCAGGATTGGTCGACCCGCAGACTCCCCAGCTGTCCGGGCGCGTTGCTGCTCAAGTCGTAATGCACGCTGCGCAGCCCCAGCCGCGGGGTGACGAACCAGCCCGGCGCGAGCAGCGGCATGGCCAGCGTCGGGCTCAGGGTGGTGCGCGCACCCTCGATCAGCGTCGGGTGGGTGAAGCGCACGTACTCGGCCGGCAGGCTGAGGTCAAACAGGCCGCCGAGATCGTTGCGGCCGGTGCTGAAGTTCAGCTGCGGCACCCGATCGTAGGGCGGGACGATCGGTGCCAGAGGGTCCTGGAGGGTTTGAAAGGTCTGCACGCGCGCCTGCGCGCTGTACGGATGGCCCGCGACCCTACCGTTGTATTGTAGATAGCCCTCCTGCTGCAGATTGCTGATCGAAACCTGCCGCACTTCCGAGGCGAAATCGACGAAGTAGCGGTCATCCGAAACACGATTCAGGTCGAGCCGGCCCAGCAGATTGGGCGTGAACTGGTGCGAATGCAGCAGCGAAAAGCCGGTGCGCGAGCGGTCCGCAGCCTGGTCGTTGGGCAGCACCTCGAGCTTAAGCTCGCCGTTGTAGCGTCGGCCGAGATAGCGATACTGGCTCTTGAGCTGTGCCCCGCGCTTGGTCATGTATACGGGCGTCAGGGTCAAGTCCTGCTCGGGCGCGATGTTCCAGTAGAAAGGCACGCCGAACTCGAAACCGCGCAGCGTGTTCTGCGAGTAGTAGGGCGTAAGCAGCCCGGTCTTGCGCCGTCGCTCGAGCGGAAAAGTAGCGTAGGGAAACGCCAGGATCGGCGTGTCGAAAAAGCGCACCCGCGGCCACCTCGCGCGGCCTTCCTCGGCCTCGTAGTCGAGTTCGAGCGATTCGGCCTCGATCTGCCACGCATCGTTGCCGGGCTGACAAGTCGTGAAGGTCGCATCCTTCATGCGCAGGCGGTCCTTGCCCAGA
>JBFKUL010000221.1:0-5343 GCA_041635755.1 Burkholderiales bacterium
CATGCTGCTACGGTCTGCGTCTATCACGCAGGAGCAGCTGGATCGTGCCATGCGGGAGCACGAGACCAAGGGGGGGCTGCTAGGCGAAATTCTTGTTCGCCAGGGCGCGCTTGCGCCTGAAACGCTCAAGAGCGCGCTGAAGTTCCAGCGCAAGCTCGCCGCAGAGCATCCAACTCCGTTCTCGCTTGGCCGCATGCTGGTGCAGGCCGGCGCGATCAGCGAAGCAACCCTTGCCAATGCCGTCGAGCGCCAGCGCGCCACGGGCAAGCGGCTCGGCGAAGTTCTGCTCGAGCTCGAGATCCTTTCCGAAGATGTCCTGCAGCGCTTTCTTGGGCGCCAGCGCAAGCTGATTGCGCTTGCGGCGACGAGCCTCGCGTTGACCGGAGGCATGCTGCCCGCCGAGAGCGTCGCGTCCGATACGATGCAGCTCAACGTTCAGGCGACGGTGCGCGAGCATACGTCGATCAGCCGGTTGAGCGTCCCGAGCGCACTTGCCGTGAGCGCCGAGGATGTCGCTCGCGGTTATATCGAAGTCGACGAGCCGGTGACGATTGATGTGCGTACTAACAACGCGGCCGGCGCAATCCTCGGTTTTAGCTTGCAGTCCCCGATAGTGCGCTCGGTGACGCTGAGCGGTGCCAGCAATGGTGTCGAGGTGTCCGAGGCGGGGGCGAACCTACGCGTCGCGAAGCAAGGTGCGGGACTTGGTACACAGTCGCTGACGCTACGCGTTCGCGTGGAGCTCGCGCCTAGTGCTCAGCCGGGCACGCTTGCTTGGCCGCTCGCGGTCTTTCTCGCGCCCGCCTAGAAAACGATCGTGATGGTGATCGAGTCGGCGTAGCTGCCGACCGAGACATTCTGGCCTGGCGGCATGATTCCGTAGACCGTCGGCAGCCAGGGCTTGTTCTTCTGCACCTTGTCGGACAAGGTGGTGGTTCCCGCGCTGCCGTCGCCCCAGATCCCACTCCCTCCAGCGTCGATGTAAAGGTTGTAGGCGAGCGTGTCGGGACCGGAGAGGTTGCGCATGCGGCGGGGCATGAACCCCCCCGAAACCGCGCTGCGCCCGATTTGTACCCGAACAGTGGGCGGCGGCGTCAAGTCGCAGCTAACGCTGATCGTTCCGGAGGTTGTGGTCCCGAATGCGCTCAGCGGGTCGTACAGGCCGAACGCAAGATTTGGTCCGATCACGTTACATGCGGTCGCAAGGGAGGGCGCGGTGATCGCGGCGAGCCCGAGGAGAAGTCGCACGAGGTTACTTTTCACATGCCACCTCGCGCAAATCCACCACAATCTCGCGGCTTTCGGGCACTCGCAGCTCGAAGCGGCAGCGCTCGCCGCGGCGCGTCGCCTCGCCTTGGTAGCGACCGGCGGTCACGTTCTCGACGTAGAAACTGCCGTCCTGCGCCGTGAGAATAGGTAGCGCGTTGCCCTCTACATTCACGCTGCCGTTGGCGTCGCCGAACGGGTGCACGACGTCGGCCTCGCGTCGCACGAGCCTGCCCGCGACCGCCTTCACTTGGCGCGCTTTGAAGTCGAGCAACATGCCACTGCGCAGAGAAGGCGAAACGATGAAGCGTGTCTCGGGCACGGTGTAGTCGATTGGCAGGTCTTTGTCTTCGACACCCACGGGATTCTCGAAATACGAAGCAAGTCGCGGCACGAAGAGCGTGCCATCCGAGCCGGTGCGTCCCACCGACTGGTTGTTCGCGTAGACGCGCACGCCCTCGGCGTCGCCGACTTTGACGATCGCGAAGCTGTCGCGTATCGGTCTTGCGAGCGACCATTGCCCGCCGACCCCGGCGATGCCGCCTTGCACCCCGACCTCGGTACGCGTCGCGTGGGTGAAGGAATCGTGGAACGCCTCCGCGCGCACAGTGGCGCGGCTGAAGTTGTACTGCAGTAGCGGATTAAGCACTGTGCGCGAAGACAGGCTGTCGCTTTGACGCTCGGCCGCAAGGCGGTACAACGGCCCCTCCGCGTCCGGATTTCCACCCGAAACCTGCAGGGTTTCGACGTGACGATCGCTTTGGCGTTGCCCTTGCGCCGTGAGCAGCGCGCGCTGGCCAAACGGGCCATCGAGATTCCAGGTCAGCGTAAAAAGTAATTCGTCGCCCGCGTTCGCCCCCGCGCTATGGCGAGCGGTCGCCGCAAGATACACATCGCGCGTGACACGCTGACGATAGGTTACCGATGCCGTGCGGGTCGAAGGTGCGTCCCAAGGCGAAGTCGAGGTAAACGCGACGGCAATGCCGTTGCTCGCGCTGAGCGCGCGAGATGCGGTCGCCGAAAAATCGTAGCGACGCGCGCCGATGGTCGAGGAGGCGGCACGCGCATACGCTCGGTCCTCGAAGCGAAGCGCCACGCTCGCGCTCGAGCGCTGCGACTGATAGGTGTGCGCGAAGTTGATTGCGGCTCCGTTGCCCAGGGGGCCAGACCCATAGGCAAGTCCGGTGCTCAGCACGCCAAGCGTGCCCAAGCGAACGGTCGCGGTAGGGCCGAAGTTGTAGCGCTCGCCGAGTGCTTCGGCGCGCGCGCCGAGAGTCAACGAATCACTCAGGCCGCGACGGTAAAACGTGGAGAGGCCCGCGCTGCCGTAGTTGTTGCTGCGCGTGCCGAACTCGCGCCGCTCGGCGCCGAGGTCGACGCTGTACTCGTCCAGACCCTCGCGCAGGAGCGTGTCAGTGAAGTAAAACGGGTCGACGATCCGCTGCTCATTGCCCAGAACGTCGCGCACAACGACTTCGGTGACCTGCAAGCCGGTGACGTTGACCAGGTTCTGCAGGTCGAAGGTACCCGGTGAGACGCGCTCGCGGCGCACCAACGCGCCGTTGCTGAAGATGAAGATTTCGGAGGGCAGCGTCGCTGTGCCGCTCACGATCTGGCCGGGGAAGCGCACATAGTACGGGTCGATTTCGAAGCGGCGCGAGAAACTCAGGCCGCCAAGACGCAGCGAGCTGCCGAGCACGCTCTGCGGTACGGTGACGAAATCGCCGATGACCATTCGCTGCAGCGAGTCGCGGCGGTCGTGAATCAAGCTCGTGTTGAGGCGTGTGCGACGCGTTTCGCCAGTGAAACGATCCTCGGTGGCAATCGCGTCCCCAGTGAGCAAGTATTCGCCCACGCGCCAGCCGAACTCTCCCGCCGCGGCATTGGTGCCGGCACCCGTGAGATCGTCGTGGCTCTGCGTGACGTTGTAGTTGAGAAATGCTCCCGCCGGCGCGGGGTAGCGCACGAGCGGATTGCGCTTCGGCGACAGATCGACCACCTGTCGTCGGGCAAGCGAGCGTGGATCGACCCTAATGGACAGGACGAGGCGCTCCCGGTCGAAGTCGAGCGTCACGCCGGCTAGCGAGCGCAACGATACGTAGGGCTGACGCTCGATGGTCGTCGTCTCGTGCGGCAGGCTGGCAATGCCGAGGTCACTCAGGTCGGCCTCGCGCACCAACACATCGCCGTCCACGGCGATCCGGACGAGAAAGTCGCCCTTGGCTTCCAGGTTGACCTGGATAGCAAGAAAAGCCTCGCTCGACGATGGGCTAAGCGCGTCCGTTGTCCGGCAGGAAGGGCAATCCGTGTCCAGGCGCAACAAGATAGGATTACGTGGGCTGGGCATCCCGTTGCGGCCGCTCGGAACCACGTGTGGTGGCGGCGCCTCACAATTGACGCACTCGCTCTCGAGTCGCAAGGCGAAGATTCTGTTCTGCGCCTGCGCCCAGGCGCTGGCCGACATCGCCCCTAGCATCAGTGCGAGCGCAACCAGGGGCCAATCCGCGATCCTCGGCACGGGAGATTTGGCGCTGCGGTTGCTGGCATGAAAATCGGTACGCCGGGGCACTCGGTCGGTCGCGTTAGCGGCAGGCTTCCGGATCGAGTGGCTGCTCGGAGCGCAGTGTCAGCCGGTCGCTCGCAGCCTCGACCCGCACCAAGCTGGTCGTCGAACAGGCTGTGGGCGGGATCGCAGCCTCGTGCACGCGCTCGGCACCGGTAAGCAGGTACCAGCCGTCGACTGTCTTTTCGAACGTGGTTTCGCCTGCGGCGCCGACGCCCTCGATGCGCACCCCGTTCAGGCGGAAATGGACGTTGCCGGTGTTTCGCACCAGCGCACGAACTGCGCCGCCCGTGACCGACAAGTCGATCTCGCCACGCTCATTGCTGCTCGCCGGACGCAAAAACACCGGGACGCCAAAGCGCAGCATGATGGCCACGCCGGTCTGGTTTAGATTGCGGGACGCCTTGTCGGCGATCTCCTCGATAAACAGCCGATAGGTCTTCTCCGCCTGCACGGCCGGGGCGCGATAGCCGATGCGCACTACGCGCCGCTCCTTCGGCGGCACCTGCAGCTGCTGCGGGAAGTACACTAAGTCGCTCGATTCGACGTATTGGTCGCGGCCGGCGTCGTCCTGACTCCATTGCATCGCTCGCACCTGAAACGAGAGCATGCGCTCGTCGTCGTTGGTCACGGTGATGATCGAGGAACGCGCCGAGCGGTCAAGGTCAATGCGAATCGGCGATACGCCGAAATCGCCTGCGACGGCTGGCGCGGCCGTGATCGCAAGCCCAAGACAAAGCACGCGAGAGCGGAGGTTTCTCATGGCAGCACGAATTGTACGTTCCCGCTGGCCCGCTCCCCCAATGCGCGCGATCAATGATGCCAACGCAACCGCAATGACGATTGACGGAGCGCTGGTCGATTCGCATGGTGGTATACGAATGGCACCCCCTAAAGTGGCTGGGGCGCTACGCAGCGTCGCGCAGCGCCCCGATTCTGGTGGAACTAACGGCGACCGCTTACGGCGTGAGGGTGACGGCGATCGTGTCGGAGTAGGTGCCGGGCGATACGCTTGCCGCGAGCGCCTGGTTCACGGATACCGTGACGGCAAGCGTCCTATCGTTACCGGTTCCCATGCCCGTACCCGCACCTTGGTTAGTGCTCGAGTATGTATAGGCAATCGACTCGGTCCCTTGGCGCAGGTTTCCGCCACTTGCCGAGGCGGTCGAGCCGGATGTCATCACAAAAGTCGGCGCCGTGCCGTTCGTGCAGCGGTAAAGCACGTTCCCGGTTTGGTTGACGGTGGTCGTTGCCGCCGGGTCGAGCGTCAAGTTGATCGTCGACGGGCTCGTCGTCTGGAATTTGCAGGTGCCCGTCACCGCAGCGCTGACATTGATCGTGTGGGTGTCGCCCGCTTGCGCGGCGCCCAGACCCATCGTAAAAGCCGCCGTCACCAGCGCGGCCGAGAGTTTGACACGTTTCATTTCGTACCTCCTATCAAGTAATCCGAACTGCGCGGGTCGCCCCGCAACCACATGCAACGGTCACCAGAGTATCAATGGGAGGGGTCTGAC
>JBFKUL010000222.1:0-5304 GCA_041635755.1 Burkholderiales bacterium
ATCGCACGGTCGGGTTGCTGTGGCGCGCGCTGGTGGTCTGGGTGTTCGTGCTGCTGCTGGTCGCTTTCGGGCTGCTGCTCGGCTAGCGCTCCGGCTCGCGGGTGGCGCCGCAGCGCCAGCATTGCGTGAACTGGGCCTCGCTGAGCTCACCGCAGGCGGCGCAGCGCCACACTCGGCTCTTCTCCAGCGGATCGAGGCTGCCGAAGCGCAGCACGCGCTCCGCGCGTTCGGCGTCGGCATCGTTCAGCACCCAGATCTCGATCTGGCACTCGAGAAACGGCACTTCGCCCATCACTGAGCCCAGCCGCTCGTTGCGCAGCTCGGCGCGAATGCCCTCGGCGTCCAGCACGTTCTTCGCGTGATGCGCCGCGGTCAGGCTGATCGAGCTGAAGACGCGTTTCACGTCGCGTGCCTCAGGCGGCGCGCTCGAGGCGCGCGATGCGCTGGAACAGCGCCAGCCGGCGCGGGTGTACCGTGCCCGATGCCGCGGCCGCCTGTACGCCGCAGTCGGGCTCGGCAAGATGGCGGCAGTCCTGGAAGCGGCAGCGCGCGGCGTGCGTCGCGAATTCGCGGAACCCGGCGGCGAGCTCGCGTGCGTCGAGCCCTGCCAGCCCGAACTCGGACAGGCCGGGAGAATCGACGATCTCCGAGCGCTCATCGAGCGCGTAGAGACGCGATGCGGTGGTCGACTGGCGCCCGCTGTCGAGGAAGCGCGAGATCTCGCCGATGCGGACCTCCGCATCCGGAACCAGCGTCTTCACCAGGGTCGACTTGCCCATGCCGGACTGTCCGACCAGCAGGCTGCGATGCCCCTTCAGGTACGGCCGCAACGGCTCGGCATCGAGCTTGCCGGCGAGCTGCACCAGCGGGTAGCCCAGGCCCCGGAACGGCTCGACGAAGCGCAGCGCCTCGTCGCGAAGCTCGACCAGATCCACCTTGTTCAGAACCAGCACGACCGGCAGGCCGGCGCGCTCGGCGGCCACCAGCACGCGGCAGACCAGCTCGTCGCTGAACGAGGGCTCGCACGCCACCAGAATCACGATCTGCGTCAGGTTTGCCGCGATTACCTTGCTGCGCATGTTGCTCGCCCGCGAAAAGTCGTTCGTGCGCGGACCGATCGCCTCGAGCACAGCCTCGGCCGGATGCTCGAGCGTGACGCTGAGCCGATCGCCGCACACCGCCTGCAGCCGCCGGTTGCGCGCGGTGCAGCGCACCAGCTCGCCGTCGTCCAGCCGCGCAAGGCACTTGCGGCCGAACGCGGCGACCACGGTAGCCGGGACTTGCGCCATGCTCATCCGCGCGAACGAGGCCGGTGCGCCCGTCTCATAGCTGGGAGAGCGTGTCGCACTTGGCCGCGCAGATGAAGTCGTTCTCGCTCAGCCCGCCGATGGCGTGCGTCGAGTACTCGACGCGGCACTGGTTGTAGGCGACGTAGAGCTCCGGATGGTGGTCCTCGCGGTGCGAGATCCAGGCGAGCGCGTTGACGAAGGCCATGGTCTGGTAATAGTTCTTGAACGGGTAGAGCTTGACCAGCTTGTCGCCTTCGATGATCCAGCCCTTGAGTGAGCGGAGGAGCTCGTCGGCCTGCGCCCTCGTGTAGGGCGCCACGCCGCCTTCGCAGGGCTTGCATTTGCGCGTCGCGAGATCGTTCAGGGGGGCCTCTCTTTTGCCTTGCAGGTGCTCGGGCGCCGCGCTAGTGCGCCGGGCTTTCCTGCAGCCGTGCGATGCGCGTGGCGGCCGGGGGGTGCGAATCATAGAACGCCGAGTGCAGCGGGTCCGGCGTCAGGGTGGCGGCGTTGTCCTGGTAGAGCTTGACCAGCGCCTTGACGAGCTGCGGCGCGCTGGCGTGCGCCGCCGCGTAGGCGTCCGCCTCGAACTCGTGCCGGCGCGACACCAGGCTCGTCATCGGGTGCAGGAAGAAGGTGAAGACCGGCATCGCCAGCACGAACAGCAGCAGCGCCGTAGCCGTGGTCTGGGTCGAGACTCCGAGCCCCGTATAGAACCATTCACGCCCGATCAGCTCTCCGAGCACCCAGAGGAACAGCAGCGACGCCGCGAACAGCACCCCGATGCGCTTCCAGACGTGGTGGCGCTTGAAGTGCCCGAGTTCGTGCGCCAGCACGGCCTCGACCTCCGCCGGCGCGAGGCGCGAAAGCAGCGTGTCGAAGAACACAATGCGCTTGGCCGCGCCGAACCCTGAGAAGTAGGCGTTGCCGTGGTTCGAGCGCTTCGAGCCGTCCATCACGAAAAGCCCCTTCGACTTGAAGCCGCAGCGCCGGAGCAGCGCCTCGACGCGGCCCGCGAGCTCCGGGTCCTCCAGCGGCGTGAAGCGGTTGAACAGCGGCGCGATGACGGTCGGGTAGAGCAGCAGCACGAGCAGGTTAAAGCCCATCCAGGCAAGCCACACGTAGAGCCACCACCACTCGCCCATGCGCTCCATCAGCCAGAGCACGAGCACGAGCAGCGGAATGCCCAGCAGCGCGCCGAGCAGCATCTGGCGCGCAAGGTCGGCCACGAAAAGCCGGACGCTCATGCGATTGAAGCCGAAGCGCGCCTCGACGACGAAGGTGCGGTAGGCCGTGAGCGGCAGCTCGAGCGCCGAGAGCAGCAGCACCACCGAGACGATCAGCGCCACGCCGTGCAGCAGGCTTCCGGGCTCGAAGGTCCCCGCCCAGCGATCCGAGATCCACTGCAGCAGGCCGCCGAGAGTGAGCGCGAGCAGCGCCGCCGCGCCGATCAGCACATCGACGACGCCCACACGCGCCTTGACGACGGTGTAGTCGGCGGCCTTCTGATGCGCGGCAAGCGGGATCGATTCCGCGAAGGTGTGGGGCACCGCGCCGCGGTGCGCGCGCACGTGCCGCATCTGGCGCATCGCGAGCCAGATGCGCGTCGCGGTGGCCGCAACGAGCGCGGCGAGAAAGATCCAGCCGAATGCATTCATGACGCTGTGAGAGAATACCGCGAGATTTCAAACGGATAAAGACGCGCAGGATGCCACAGGACCAGAACAACCTGATCTGGATCGATATGGAGATGACCGGCCTCGCGCCGGACACCGACCGCATCATCGAGATCGCGCTGGTGGTGACCGACGCGCAGCTCGCTATCGTTGCCGAGGGTCCGGTGCTGGTGATCCGCCAGCCCGACACCGTGCTCGATGCGATGGACGCCTGGAACAAGAGCACGCACGCCCGCTCGGGGCTGATCGAGCGGGTGAAGGCTTCGCGGCTCACCGAGGCCGATGCCGAGCGCGCGGCGCTCGCGTTTCTCGAGCAGCACGTGCCGGCCAACGTGTCGCCGATGTGCGGCAACTCGATCTGCCAGGATCGGCGCTTTCTTGCGCGCTGGATGCCGCGCCTGGAGGGCTACTTTCATTACCGCAACCTCGATGTCAGCACGCTGAAGGAGCTGGTGCGGCGCTGGAAGCCCGAGCTCGCCAAGGGCTTCGCCAAGGAAGGCAAGCACGAAGCGCTCGCCGACATCCTCGAATCGCTCGAGGAAATGCGCTTCTACCGCCGCACGGTGATGACGATCTGAGCGCGGCGCTCAACGGCGCCGCTGCTTCGCCGCCTTGCGAGGAGGCGTTCTGCCGGCGCCGATCTCGACGATCGCCTCGATCTCGACCGGAATGCCGTTGGGCAGCGCGTTCATGCCTACCGCTGAGCGGGCGTGGCGTCCGCGCTCGGCAAACACCTCGACGAACAGGTCCGAGCAGCCGTTGATCACCTTCGGCGCGTCGCCGAATTCCGGCGTGCAGTTCACCATGCCGAGGAGCTTGACCACGCGCTTCACCCGGTCGAGGCTGCCGAGCTCGGACTTGAGCACCGCCAGCAGCGCCAGGCCCGTCGAGCGCGCGAACTTGTAGCCCTGCTCGATCGTGAAGTCCTTGCCCAGCTTGCCCATCGGCCGCAGGCCGTCGACCGCCGAGGGCCCCTTGCCGGCGAGAAACAGCAGCTTGCCGGAGCGCACGGCGTTTACGTAATTGGCCACCGGCGGGGTCACCGGCGGGAGGTCGATTCCGAGCTTCTTGAGATTTTTCTCGGCGCTCATCGCGGTCCTTCCTGCGTCACATGGGAACCACTTTGCCGGGATTGAGCAGGTTCTCCGGGTCGAACATCTTCTTGATGTCGCGCATCACGTCGACCGCCTCGCCCAGCTCGGCGACGAGCGAGCTCTGCTTGCCCAGGCCGATGCCATGCTCGCCGGTGCAGGTGCCCTCCATCGACAGCGCGCGCTCGACCAGGCGCTTGTTGAGTGCCTTGGCCTGCTCGAGCTCGGCGGGCTTTTTCGGATCCACCAGGAACATGAGGTGAAAGTTGCCGTCGCCGATGTGCCCGAGCAGCGGCACCGGCGCGATGTAGCTCTTCACGTCATCCATGGTCTCGTGCACGCACTCGGCGAGCCGCGAGATGGGCACGCAGACGTCGGTCGATACCGCGCGCGAACCGGGGCGGATCTGCAGGCACGCAAAGTACGCGTCGTGGCGCGCGTTCCAGAGCACATTGCGCTCCTCGGGCTTGGTCGCCCACTGGAAGTCCATGCCGCCGTTGTCCTTGGCGATCGCCTGCACCGTCTCGGCCTGCTCCACGACGCTCGCCTTGGAGCCGTGGAACTCGAAGAACACGGTCGGGGCAACGCGGTAGTCGGTCTTCTTGTACTTGTTGATCGCGTCGATGGTCTTCTCGCACACGATGTCGCAGCGCGCCACCGGCACGCCCGCCTGAATGGTCTCGATCACCGTGCGGGTGCACCCGTCGACCGAGTCGAACGCGCACACCGCCGCCGACATCGCCTCCTGCACCGGATAGAGCCTCACGGTGACCTCGGTGATGATGCCGAGCGTGCCCTCGGAGCCGACGAAGAGCCGCGTCAGGTCGTAGCCCGCGGCGGACTTCTTCGACCGGCGCGAGGTCTGAATGATGCGCCCGTCGGCGAGCACCACTTTCATCGAGAGCACGTTCTCGCGCATCGTGCCGTAGCGCACCGCGTTGGTGCCCGAGGCGCGCGTCGCCGCCATGCCGCCGATCGTCGCATCCGCGCCGGGATCGACGGGAAAGAACAGGCCGGTGTGCTTGATGTACTCGTTCAGCTGCTTGCGCGTGACGCCCGCCTGCACCACGGCGTCGAGGTCCTCCTCGTGCACCTCGAGCACATGGTTCATCTGCGAGAGGTCGATGCAGACGCCGCCCTCGATTGCGAGAATGTGCCCCTCGAGCGAGGTACCCACGCCGTAGGGAATCATCGGCACGCGGTGGCGGCGGCAGATGTTGACGACGTCACGCACCTCCTCGGTGCTGTGCG
>JBFKUL010000223.1:0-5292 GCA_041635755.1 Burkholderiales bacterium
AAGGTGCACCGCCCACTGCGTGGTAAGGACGCAATCGGCCACCGAGTTCGGCGCCAGCACGAGATGCGGCGCGTCGCCGTGCAGGCCGTGCAACGCAATGTTCAGATCCGCCTGCTCGGTCTTGGTGGCAATGCCCGTGGAAGGGCCGGTGCGCATCACGTCGACCACCACGATCGGGATCTCGGCCGCGACGCCGAGTCCCAGCGCCTCGGTCATCAGCGACAGCCCCGGTCCGGAGGTCGCGGTGAGGGAGGGCACGCCGCCGTAGGAGGCGCCGAGAATCATGTTGATCGAGGCGAGCTCGTCCTCGGCCTGCACCAGCGTGCCGCCGACCTTGGCGAGCGCCGGCGCCATCCATTCGAGCAGCTCGGTCGCGGGCGTGATCGGATAGGCAGCAACGAAGCGCACGCCGCCGCGGATCGCCCCATATCCCGCGGCCTGATTGCCGGTGACCAGCCAGCGAGAATCGCGTGCGCCTTCGGGCGGCGCGAGGCGCGTCACTCGCCCGAGTGGCTCGGCCGCCGCAATGCCGGCTTGCGCCGCGGCGAGGCTTGCC
The DNA here is from genome assembly GCA_041635755.1 of Burkholderiales bacterium. Taxonomy (GTDB): domain Bacteria; phylum Pseudomonadota; class Gammaproteobacteria; order Burkholderiales; family SG8-39; genus JBFKUL01. Next base: position 557 of record JBFKUL010000223.1, read on the forward strand.
TTGCGCGCATCGCCGCCCTTCTTCATCGTCTTGCCGATCGCCGCCTCGAGCGCCGCCTGCGGAATGCCGGCGAGCCCGGCGGCGAGGCCGAGCGCGACCATGTTCGGCCAGCCGCCCGGAATCGACTTGGCGACGGTCTTGAATTCGACCGACCTCACGCGTGCGCCGGACTTGAGCAGCGCCGCGGGCGCTTCACCGTGCGCCGGATCGCCGATCAGCAGGCTCTCGCCATCGAGCGGGATCTCCGCCGCGAAGCGCGTGATGTTGAGCCAGTCGATTGCGATCAGCGCGTCGAAGCGGTCGTCCGAGCCCTCGATCGGATGCGTGGCGATGCGCAGCATCGCCGCGGCCTCGCCGCCGCGGATCTGCGGGCCGCTCGAGCGCGTCATCAGGCCGTAGTAGCCGGCCTGCGCGGCCGCCTCGAGCAGCATGTTGCCGGCGGTCATGACGCCGGCGCCGCCGCTGCCCGCCATGGCGATCGAGATGCTGCGTCGCATCGCGCTTCCGGAACTGTTCTCGCTCATGCGCTCTCCATGCGCCTCGCGCCTGCGTTGCCTCGCATCGTGCGCCGCCGAGCCGTCCGTTTCTTGATCTAGAGCAAAGCCGGCGCAGCGCGGCGGATTAAAAACAACCAAGCGTGTTGACGCAAAAAAGGTAAATAGGTACCTTAATACCAGAATAGCAGGATGGGCGCGCCGGTCAAGCGCCGAAGCGCGAGGAGATTGAGGCATGGCAAAGGAAGCGTACCGCTGGCTGATGACGGCCCCCAAGGCGCCGATGGCGCGCGAATCCTTCGATACGCAGCCGCTCGCGTCCGGCGAGGTGGCGGTTGAAGTCGCAGGCTGCGGCGTGTGCCATACGGACCTTGGCTACTACTACGACGGCGTGCGCACCAACCATCCGCTGCCGCTCGCGCTCGGCCATGAGGTGAGCGGGCGCGTGAGCGCCGCCGGCGCCGGTGCCGAGGCCTGGGTCGGACGCGCGGTGATCGTTCCCGCAGTGCTGCCCTGTGGCGAGTGCGATCTGTGCCAGCGCGGCCTCGGCACCATTTGCCGCAGGCAGAAGATGCCCGGCAACGACATCCAGGGCGGTTTCGCCTCGCACATCGTGGTGCCGGCGCGCGGTCTGTGCCCGGTCGACGAGAAGCGTCTCGCCAAGGCGGGACTCGAGCTGGCGGATGTCTCGGTGATTGCCGATGCGCTTACCACCCCCTACCAGGCGGTGAAGCGCGCCGGCGTCGCGCCGGGTGCGCTTGCGGTCGTGGTCGGGGCCGGCGGCGTTGGTGGGTACTGCGTGCAGATCGCGCACGCCATGGGCGCCAAGGTCGTCGCGGTCGACGTCGATGCACGCAAGCTCGAGGCGCTTGCGCCGCACGGCGCGGCGCTGACGCTGAACGCAAAAGAGCACGACCCGAAGTCGCTCAAGGGCGCCGTGTCCGCGTTCGCCAAGGCGAACGGCTTGCGCGCGACCGAGTGGATCATCTTCGAGTGCTCGGGCACCGCGGCCGGCCAGGCGACCGCCTGGGGCCTGCTGGTGCACGGCGCAACGCTCGCGGTGGTCGGCTTCACCATGGACAAGGTCGAGGTGCGGCTCTCGAATCTGATGGCCTTCGACGCGCGCGCGCTCGGCAACTGGGGCTGCCCGCCCGAGACCTATCCGGAGGCGCTCGATCTGGTGCTGGCGGGCAAGGTGAAGGTCAAGCCTTTCGTCGAGTCGCATCCGCTTTCCGACATCGACCGCGTATTCGCCGCGGTCCACCATCGCGAGATCACCCGTCGCGCGGTGCTTGTTCCAAACCTCTGAGGAGACCCCCATGGCCGTGCCCTCCGCGCAAGTTCCGCTCCGCGACGCGAAGCTCAACAGTCACGACATCGCCGAAGTGGTTTCGCCCGGCGTGAAGTTCGAGAAGCGCCCGGCGACCACGCCCGACGGCAAGACCGTGGCGGGCCTCTACAACGCCTGGATCTGGCTCGATAACCCGGCGCAGTACAACTCCTACACCACCGACATGGTGAAGGCCGTGATCATGGCGTTTCGCGCCGCCTCCAACGCGCGCGACGTCAACTGCGTGGTGTTCACCGGCGTGGGCGACAAGGCCTTCTGCACCGGCGGCAACACCAAGGAGTACGCCGAGTACTATGCCGGCCGGCCGCAGGAGTACCGCCAGTACATGCGGCTGTTCAACGACATGGTCTCGTCGATCCTCGCCTGCGACAAGCCGGTGATCGCGCGCGTCAACGGCATGCGCATCGGCGGCGGCCAGGAAATCGGCATGGCCTGCGATTTCTCGGTGGCGCAGGACCTGGCGCGCTTCGGCCAGGCCGGCCCCAAGCACGGCTCGGCGCCGATCGGCGGCGCGACCGACTTTCTGCCGGTGGTGATCGGCGCCGAGCGCGCCATGGCCGCCTGCGTGCTGTGCGAGCCGTTCTCGGCGCACAAGGCGTACTTCATGGGCATGCTCACCGACGTGGTGCCCGGACTCAAGGTCGACGGAAGCTGGGTCGCCAATCCGCTCGTCGAGACGCAGCGCATGACCGACGAACTCGGGCGCTTCACGTACGGCGAGCCGAAGACCGGCGAGGCGCTCAAGGAAGGCAAGGCGCTGCTCGCGCGCGGCAAGGTCGACCTCTCGGCGCTCGACGCCAAGGTCGAGGAGCTGTGCGCCAAGATGCTGCTCACGTTCCCGGACTGCACGACGAAGACCGTCGAGGAGCTGCGCAAGCCCAAGCTCGAGGCCTGGAACCGCAACAAGGAGGACGCGCGCGCCTGGCTCGCGCTCAACATGATGACCGAGGCGCGCGCCGGCTTCATCGCCTTCAACGAAGGCACGAAGGACGACCGCGAGGTCGACTTCATCGCGCTGCGCCAGGCGATCGCACGTGGCGAGAGCTGGGTCGGTCCGCTGCACGATCAGATTCAACCGAAGGGGCGGCGGGCGTGAGCAGCGCTTTGCCGCTGCGGGTCTGGCTCGAGCGCGACGGCGCGCTGTTGCGCCTGCGCCTTGCGCGGCCCAAGGCGAACATCATCGACGCGCAGATGATCGCGGCGCTCGATGCGGCTTTCGCCGAGCACGCGGCGAACGCAGGCCTGCGCGCGGTGCTGATCGACCACGAAGGGCCGCATTTCTCCTTCGGCGCGAGCGTCGAGGAACATCTGCCGGCGCAGTGCGCCAGGATGCTTGCCGGTCTGCATGCGCTCATTGGCCGCATGATGGACGCGCCGCGCCCCATCCTCGTGGCGGCGAAAGGCCAGTGCCTGGGCGGCGGGCTCGAGTTCGCCTGCGCAGGCACGCTGCTCTTTGCCGCCGCCGACGCGCAGTTCGGCCAGCCCGAGATGAAGCTCGCCGTGTTCGCGCCAGCGGCCTCGGTGCTGCTTGCGCCGAGGATCGGCCAGGCACGCGCCGAGGACCTGCTCTACTCGGGCCGCGCAATCGACGCGAAAACGGCGCTCGCGTGGGGCCTGGCGCAGTCGGTGAGCGACGATCCGGAGGCCGCGGCACTCGAGTACTTCGAGACGCACCTCGCCGGCAAGAGTGCGGCGGCGCTCGCCTTCGCGGTGCAGGCCGCGCGCGGCGAGCACGCGATGCGGGTCAAGGCGCGCCTCGCCGCGCTCGAGACGCTGTATCTCGAGGGCTTGATGAAAACGCGCGACGCGACCGAGGGCCTGCAGGCCTTCGTCGACAAGCGTCAACCGAAATGGGAGCACCGATGAGCGTCAAGGACATCGTCAAGCGCTGCGAAGGGCTGTACGAGGACCTGCGCTTCGGCGCCGTCAAGGAATGGAAGGCGGCAGTGCCGGGTCGCAAGGCGATCGGCTACATGCCGATCTACGTGCCGCGCGAGATCATCCATGCCGCCGGCATGCTGCCGGTGGGCATTTTCGGCGGCGGCGATCAGCTCGAGGTGATCCAGGGCGACGCCTACTACCAGAGCTACATCTGCCGCATTCCGCGCTCGACCATCGAGCTCGGCCTGACCGGGCGGCTCGATTGCTTGGACGGCATGCTGTTCCCGTCGATCTGCGACGTGATCCGCAACCTCTCGGGCATGTGGCAGATCATGTTCAAAGACAAGTACGTCAAGTACTTCGACGTGCCGCAGAACTACGACGATGCGATCGGCGGCGCGTTCTACGTGCACGAGATGCAGCAGCTGCGCGAGGACCTCGGCAAGCTCGCCGGCAAGCCGATCACCGATGACGCGCTGCGCGCCTCGATCGCCGTGTACAACGAGAACCGCAAGGTGCTCGGCGAGCTCTACGCCTACCGGGCCGAAAAGCCCTGGCAGGTGCCGACCTCCGAGCTCTATCTGGTGCAGCGCGCCGGGCTGGTGCTGCCGCCCGAGGAACATACGCGGCTTGCGCGCGAGTATCTCGCCGCGGCGCGCGCCGAGGAGCGGCCGATTCGCGACAACGCGCGGGTGGTGCTCACCGGTTCGTTCTGCGAGCAGCCGCCGCTGTCGCTCATCAAGTCGATCGAGCTCTCGGGCTGCTACATCGTCGAGGACGACTTCATGCTGGTGCTGCGCTGGCTGCTGGACGAGGTGCCGACCACCGGCGACCCGCTGGAGGAGCTGTCGAAGGCCTTCCTGCATCGATCGGCCTCGACGTCGTCGAAGTACGACGAGCGCAAGGAAGACAAGGGTAAGTTCCTCCTCAAGCAGGTGAAGGACAACGCTGGAGAGGGCGTGGTGTTCGCCGCGCCTTCGTTCTGCGACCCGGCGCTGCTCGAGCGCCCG
>JBFKUL010000224.1:0-5290 GCA_041635755.1 Burkholderiales bacterium
AGCGCGCGTCGCAGCTGCGCCAGGTCGCCGACCTCGAACGTGAAGCGCATGAAGGCGATCTCGTCACGGCTTTGCGTGCGCACGGCCGTGACGTTGATGCGCTCGCGCGCCAGTGCGTCGCCGATATCGCGCAGCAGCCCGGGCCGGTCGCTAGCGGTGACGGCCATGTCCACCGTATACGCGCCGCCCGGCTTCGTACCCCAGTCTGCATCGATCAGGCGCTCGGGCTGGCGCTCCGCGATGCGCTTCAGGCTCGGGCAATCTTCGCGATGGATCGAGACGCCCTTGCCGCGCGTGACGAAGCCGCGGATCGGATCCGGCGGTACCGGCTTGCAGCAGCGCGCAATCTGGGTCAGCAGCTGGTCCATGCCGACGATCAGGATGCCGCTGTCGCCCCCCGAAGGCTTCGCCTTCCTCGGCGCCGCCGCCGGTACCGGCGGCGCCTCGGTCGCGACGCCGGCGAGCTCGCGCAGCGCCACCTGGAGCTGGCGCAAGTTGACCTCGTCGCGCGCCACCGCCGCGAACAGCTCGTCGGGCTTGCCGAATCCGAGCTTCGACGCCAGCGCCTCGAGGTTTGCCTGCGCATGGCCTTCGCGCTTGAGCTCCTTTTCCACCGCGGCGCGGCCCGCGGCCACTGTCTCGGCCAGCGCCTGCGCGTTGAACCACTGACGGATCTTCTGCCGCGCACGGTGGCTGCGCACGAAGCCGCGCTCCGCATTCAGCCAGTCGCGCGACGGGCTGCCGCTCTTGGCGGCCACGATCTCGACACGCTGGCCGCTTTTCAGCGCCGTCTCGAGCGGCACCATATGGCCGTCCACCTTCGCGCCGCGGCAACGGTGGCCGAGGTCCGTATGCAGCGCGTAGGCGAAGTCGATCGGCGTCGAACCCGCGGGCAGATCCACCACCTTGCCCTGCGGCGTGAGCACGTAGACGGTATCGTCCAGCGCCGCTTTGCGCGTGCGCTCAGTCCACTTGGCGCTATCGGCAATCTCGTCACGCCAGGCGAGCAGCTCGCGCAACCAGGCGATCTTGTCCTCGAACGCGCCTTCGGCGCGCGCCGGTGCGCCCGCCTCCTTGTAGCGCCAGTGCGCCGCGACCCCGAACTCCGCGTGGCGGTGCATCTCCCCGGTTCGGATCTGCACCTCGAGCGTGCGGCCCGCCGGGCCGATCACGGCCGTGTGCAGCGAACGGTAGTTGTTGCCCTTAGGCCGCGAGATGTAGTCGTCGAACTCGTTCGGCACCGGCTGCCACAGGTTGTGCACCACGCCCAGCGCCGTATAGCAGTCGCGCTCGTTGTCGACGATCACGCGCAGCGCGCGTACGTCGTAGACCTCGGCGAAATCGACCTCCTTGGTGCGCATCTTGTTCCAGATCGAATAGATGTGCTTCGGCCGGCCGGTGACTTCCGACTTGATCCCGGCTTCATGCAGCTCCCGCGCGATCTGGGCCATCGCGTCGGCGATGTACTGCTCGCGCTCGACGCGCCTCTCGTCAAGCATCTGCGCGATCCTCTTGTACAGCTCCGGCTCGAGAAAGCGAAACGACAGGTCCTCCATCTCCCACTTGAGCTGCCATACGCCGAGCCGATTGGCGAGCGGCGCGTAGATGTCCAGCGTCTCCTGGGCGTAGCCGCGGCGCTCCTCGGAGTCGTTTTTCGCAAACCAGCGCAGCGTCTGCGTGCGGCTCGCGAGCCGGATCAGCACCACGCGGATGTCCTCGACCATGCCGAGCACCATCTTGCGCAGCACCTCGCTCTGGGCAGCCTTGGCGGCGCGGTCGCCGGGTGCGTCCGCCCACTGGCCGGGGCGCGTCGCGACCCGAAGCCGGTAAAGCCGCTCGACGCCCTCGGCGAGCGACGCGACTTCGTCGCCGAACTCGGTGCGCAACGCATCGCTGTCGCCGAGATGCTTGGGCGCAGCGAACAGCACGCCTGCGGCGCGCCCGACGGGATCGAGGCCGATTGCAGCCAGGTTCGCGCCAAGGCCGAGCGCATGCGGCCACACCGGCTCGCCGGTGGCGAGCGCATGCCCCGCATACAGCGGCTCGGCAAACTCCAGCGCGCGCGCCACGATCGCCCGGTCGGCTGGACGCAGGTCCTGGGCAAGCGGCTCAAGCGCGGCGCTGCTGCTTTGTGGGTGAAGCTTGACGACCGAGACCATTGTTTGACCTGGTTACGGGAGCCGGGCGTTTCTCGCTTGCGCGGCAAGCAGGTATTGTAGCGAGCCGGTGTGTGACCTTCGCGCCATTCGAAAAGTTTCTCCCGAAGTCCGGTACGTTCGCCCGCGGGCGGCACGCGCGCCGACCATCGCGCCGACGCACTCTCGGAGGGCATAGCATGGGGTGGCTGCGCGAATGGCGGCGCCGGCGCGTCCTGTCGAAGCACCGCGTAGACGAAGCGTTGTGGGCAAGAACGGTGGCGCCACTGGCGTTCCTGCGCGGGCTATCGGCGCGCGAGTCGAGTCGGTTGCGCGAATGGACGCTGCTTTTTCTCGCCGAGAAGGAGTTCTCCGGCGCTCGGGAGTTTGCGCTGTCCGATCGCATACGCCTTTCGATCGCCGTACAGGCCTGCCTGCCGATCCTCGAGCTCGGTATCGACTGGTACGACGGCTGGCGCGAGATAATCGTCTACCCGGGAGACTTTCGCGTACGACGCGAGGAGGTCGACGAACACGGCGTGGTGCACGAATACGAGGACGAGCTTGCGGGCGAGTCCTGGCCCGGCGGACCGGTGGTGATTTCCTGGGACGCGGCCGCACACGATTCGGAGATGGCGGTCGTGGTGCACGAATTCGCGCACAAGCTCGACATGCGAAACGGCGCGGCGGACGGCATGCCACCGCTGCACGCCGGTATGGACCACGCGCGCTGGGCGCGAATCTGGAGCGAGGCCTACGAGGGGTTCTGCGATGCGCTCGATCGCGACCGGGAAACGTGGCTCGATCCCTACGCGGCCGAGCACCCTTCGGAGTTCTTCGCCGTGGTGAGCGAGGCGTTCTTTCTCACGCCAAACGAAACGCGGCGCCGCTACCCGGCGGTCTATGAGCAGCTTGCGCTGTTCTACCGTCAAGACCCGGCCCGGCGACTGCCGACATGAAGACGCTGCTCATCGTATTTCACACCCATGGCGTGAAGACCGCCCAGATGGCCGATGCCGTGGAGCGCGGCGCGCGTTCTGCGCTGCGCGAGGCGGAGGCCGAGAGCGAGGTGCGGATCATCGTCAAGCGCTGTGCCGAGGCCGGGCCGGAGGATCTGCTCGGCGCGGATGCAGTGCTTCTCGGGACGCCGGAGAACTTCGGCTACATGTCGGGGATGATGAAGGACTTCCTCGAGCGCGTGTTCTACCCTTGCGAAGGCAAGCTCGAGGGCCGACCCTATGCGATCTTTGTCGGTGCCGGTCAAGACGGCAGCGGCGCGGTCAGCTCGGTCGAGCGCATCGTCACCGGGCTGCGCCTGCGCAAAGCGTTCGAGCCGATCATCGGCCTGAAGTCGCTCACCCCCGAGGTGCTCGCCCAGTGCGAAGAGCTCGGCGCGACCTTCGCCGCCGGACTCGCCATTGGTGCGCTCTAGCCGCCGGTGCGGTGCCGGCGCACGGCCTCGATCAATGCGGTGTGGTACGCCTCGCCCAGCCCGAGCGCTGCGGTCTCCTCGAGCAGCCGGGCCGCGGTACCGGCGCCCTGCAAATCGAGCCCGGCCGAACGCGCGAGCGCCATCGCATAGCTCAGGTCCTTGAGCATGTAGGTCACGGGGAAGGCGCGCTCGGGATGCTGCTCCGGAAGCAGCGCTTTCATGCCGTGGTTGCGCAGCGCGAAGCTGTCCGCCGAGCCCTTGGCCAGGGTCTGGAAGAGAAGCCTCGGCTCTACCACGCCGCTTGCCTTTGCCACCGCGAGCGCTTCCGCAAGCGCGACCACGGTCTGCGACAGCACCATGTTGTTCAGCAGCTTCACCGCCTGGCCCGCGCCGGGCGCGCCGCAGCGCGTGATCTCCGTAGCCATGCAACGCAGCAGCGGCTCGATGGCCGCGAATACGTCCTCGCTTGCACCGACCATGAGACTCAGGGTGCCGTCGATCGCTGCCTGGCGCGTGCGCGCCACCGGCGCGTCGGCGAACGAAACGCCGCGCGCTGCGCACGCCTGCTCCAGCTCGTGCGCCAGCGTCACCGGCGCAGTGCTGCAATCCACAAGCGTCGCGCCATGGCGCATTGCGACGATCAGACCGCTCGGCCCGAGGCATACGGCGCGCACTTCCGGCTCGCCAGGCAGCGACAGGAACACCACTTCGCTGCGCTCGCCGAGCTCTGAAATCGAACGCGCCGCACTCACACCGTCCGCAGCGAGGCTCTGCAACGGCAACTCGCGCTGGTCGTAGGCGAGCACGGGCCGGGCGCACTTTCGCGCGAGGTTGCGGCACATCGGCTCGCCCATCACGCCCAGTCCGACAAAGCCGATGGAATCGGTCGCGTTCATGGGGGTCCTCCGGGAGATCGGCCCCGCGAGCGCGGCCCTCGCGAACCTAGCGTCGCTTCAGGCCGATGTGGGTGAAATCCGCGAGGTGAGAAGGGGGCTTGGTGCCCGCGGCAAGCCGGCCGTCGTCGTACGCGGCGCCCGCCACCATCTCGATCGGCACCAGTCCGGCCCAGATCGGCAGCGCGTAGTCCTCATCATCGTCGATTGGCGGCCCGGTGCGGATCTTGGCCGAGGCTTCATTCATGTCCATGCCGAGCAGCGTCGTGGCCTTGAGCTCCTGCTTGTTCACCGGTCGCAACCCTTGCCAGCGCCCCGGCGCGATGCGCTCGACAAACGTTTCCATCTTGGCGAGCTTCTCCTGCGGGTCCTCGACCTTGTGCGCCCGGCCGAAGAGCATCGCGGCGCGATAATTGATCGAATGATGAAAGCCCGAGCGCGCCAGAACCAGAGCGTCGACATGCGTCACGGTCAGGCAGCACTGGGCGCCCTTCTCGAGGTGGCGGAGCATGCGCGAGGCCGAAGAGCCGTGCCAGTACACCGCGTCGCCCTCGCGCCAGTAGCAGGTGGGCGTCACATAGGGCGCGCCGTCGATGACGTAGCCGACGTGGCACACGAATCCCGCATCGAGCACCGCGTAGACCGTCTTGCGGTCGTAGTGGCCACGCTTCGGCAGGCGTTTGAGCTTGGAGCGTGCAGTAGCCTTGAAGTCGTTCATGAATGCCCTCCCCCGAAGAGCGCCGATGTTACCAGCGCTCGGGCATCATGCCGGTGGCTCACCGCCGACCAGCACGTCGCACGGCGCGTCCGAGAGAACGTGGCGCGAAACG
>JBFKUL010000225.1:0-5198 GCA_041635755.1 Burkholderiales bacterium
ACAGCACGCACGGCGCGCGAGTTTCGCGTCTTCTCGCAGAAAAACGCGCCCGATGCGAGCGGCGCGTACGCGGTCGATCACAGCGCAGGGCTCTATCTGATCGATCCGAAGGGCAAGCTGCGCGTCTACCTCGGCCCCGGCAAGGGCGCCCAGGCCCTTGCGCACGATCTGAAGCTGCTGATCGAGGGTGCCTAGGGCGCCAGCCCCGCCTTGCGAACGCCCTCGATGAGGCGCTCGAACTTCGCCGGGTCCTTGTACGGCAGGACGCGGCGCAGGTGCTCGATCGAGAACTTCGGGTTGATCTCGAGCATCTCCTTCCAGACGCGCCGTGCGTCCTCGATGCGGCCGGTGATGCCGTATAACGACGCGAGATAGGCGCGCGTCATGTCCGTGCGCGGCACGCGCTCGAGGCGCCGCAGGAAGTTGCGCTCGGCCTCGTCGTAGCGCCCCGCCTGCATCTGTGCCCGGCCAAGGATGTGCAGCGTCAGGTGAAATTCCGGATCCAGGCGCATGGCCTGCTCGAACAGCCCGATCGCGCTCTCGTGGCGTCCGGTGAAGTCGTGAATCTGGCCGAGCGTAACGTAGCCGCCGTCGAAATTGGCGTCGAGCTCGATGGCCCGCTCGGCGGCGCGCTCCGCCTCCTCGTATTCCCTGAGCAGCAGTTTCATCATCGCGAGCGCCTGGTGGGCGCGCGGCTCGTTCTCGTCCTTCTCCCTCGCCTTCAGGGCGAAATCGACGGCACGGCGGATATGGTCCAGGTCGGCGCCGTTCCAGTTGTTCAGATACTCGGCGCCGTGGGCCATCGCGAGCAGCGCGTACGCGCGCGAGAAGTCGGGGTCGAGCTGCAAGGCGCGATCGAGCAGCTTGCGGCATTCGAGTACCGATTCCGCCGTGAATCGGTACACGGTGCTGCGCGCCTTGGCCAACAAGTCGTAGGCCTCGGCGTTGATCTTGCCGCGGCCCTCGCGCCGGACCCGTTCGTTCGGGGTGAGCCGGACCTTGAGCGCCTCGACGATATGCCGCGTTACCTCGTCCTGCACGGCGAATATGTCCTCGACATCGCGGTCGTACCGCTCCGCCCAGAGGTGCCCGCCGGTCTGGGCGTCGATCAGCTGCGCCGTGACGCGAACGCGCTTGCCGGCCTTGCGCACGCTGCCTTCGAGCACGTGCCGCACGCCGAGCCGGCGGCCGACCTCCTTCACGTCTACCGACTGCTTCTTGAACACGAACGAGGAATTTCGCGCGATCACGAACAGGCCCGATACGCCTGAGACGTCGGTAATGATGTCCTCGGTGATGCCGTCGGCGAAATACTCCTGCTCCGGGTCGGCGCTCATGTTGACGAACGGCAGCACCGCGATCGAGGGCTTGTCCGGCAGCGCCGGCGCGTCCTTGGCGCCGGCCGGCCGCGACGGCACCGCGCCCGGCGGAAGCAGCCGGTAGGCGCGCACCGCTTCGGCGATGTTCTTGACGTGCTGCTCGCCCCGATCCTCGAAAGTGGCGGCGACCTTGCCGCGCAGCGCGCTTTTCACCGCGTCCGAGACCGTCACGCCGCCCGGTTCGGCCAGCGCCTGCAGGCGCGCCGCGATGTTGACCCCATCACCGTAGATCGAGCCGTCCGCCTTCTCCATCACGTCGCCCAGATGCACGCCGACACGAAAGCGCATGCGCCGCGCTTCGGGCTGCGAGCTCGACGCCGCCTCGAGCTCGCGCTGCACGTCGAGGGCGGTGTTTGCCGCGCCCGCGGCGGTGTCGAAGATCGCCAGCACCGAGTCCCCGGCCATGTCGATCACCCGCCCGCCGTTCGATTCGATCTGCGCGCGAAACCTTGCGCGCGCCGCGTCGAGCGCAACCACGGTGGCGTGCTCGTCGGCCGACATCAGGCGCGAGTAGCCCGCAGCGTCCGCGGCGAGAATCGCCGCCAGCCGCTGCTTAAGTTCGGGTTCGCTCAATGGCGCCAGATCCTGCGGTGACCGTGCATGCGCCGAATGGTATCAACAACAAGTCGCTGGGCTAAGATCCGTGGATATGGCTCGATCGACAGGACCTGCGCCATGCCAACCGATCAGGACATCACCCAGCACTATAGCCGAGGCAAGCTCCTCGAGCGACTGAGAGCGGCGCTCGCCGAAGACGGGGCCGATCCCGATTCACCAAGCATCGAAGCGCTCTCGCCCTACGATCAGTTTCACGGCCGCGGCATGGAAGCGACCAAGGAACTCGCCGAGGCCCTAACCGTGAAACCGGGCGATCATCTGCTCGACGTCGGCTGCGGCATCGGCGGGCCGGCGCGTTACGTCGCCCACCGCTTCGGCTGCCGCGTCACGGGAATCGACCTCACGGCCGAGTTCTGCGACGTCGCCCGCCACCTGACGCGTCTGCTCGGCCTTCAGGACAAGGTGGCCTTCGAGTGCGGCAATGCGCTCGCCATGCCGTTCGCTGACGGCCGCTTCGACGGCGCCTACTCGATGAACGTGTCGATGAACATCGCCGACAAGGCGGCCTTGTACCGCGAGCTTCGTCGGGTGCTCAAGCCTGGCGGCTGGCTGATGCTTTCCGAGATCTCGAAGGGCTCGGGCGGCGAAGTCGACTATCCGACGCCCTGGGCGGAGAACGCACAGGCGAGTTTTCTCGCCACGCCCGAGGACACGCTGCGGGGCCTCGAGCGGGCCGGATTCGAGATCGTGCGCTCGCGCGAGACGCTGGAGGAGGCTCTCGCGTACGGCGCGCGCAGTCGCGCCATGGTCGATCGCGGCGAGAAGCCGCCGCACCGCGCCGTCATGCTGATCCATGGCGAGATGGCCAAGCCGGCGATGGCCAACACGGCGCGCGGCCTCGCGCAGAAAGCCATCATTCCGATCGAGATCCTGAGCCGGAAACCGAAGTAACGGGCGCGGCAGCGCTCTCAGGCGTCGGCGCCGAGCTTCTCGCGCACCTCGCCGAGCCACTTCTCGACCCACTCGAGCGCCACTTCCTCGGCGAGCGTGCCGCTCGAGGCATCGTGCATCTGGCGCTCGCCGATGCGCTCGGCGCCGAGCTTGCTCAGCGACTCGTCGAAGCGCTTGCCGCCGAAGTTGAAGGTCTCGTTATAGGTGCGATCGCCCAGGCCGAACACGCCGTAGCGGATGCCCGAAAGGTCCGGCCGCTCCTTTTCGAGCGACTCGTAGAGTTTCTTGGCGTTGTCGGGCACGTCGCCCTGCCCGTAGGTCGAGGTGCAGATCAAGTACACCGGCTCGCGATCGGCGAACACGCTTGCGTCAAGGTTGTCCATGAGCAGGGTCTCGACCACCGTCTCGCCGTCGTCCAGCACCAGCTCCATCTCCTGCGCGCAGAGCTGCGCCGTGCCGGTCATCGTGCCGATGAGGATCTTGATCTTCAGCGCCATGCGGGATGAGCTCGTGTGGATTGACAGTCAATATATTGCAGCATAAAATGCGTGTCAAGCATTATAGTGCATTATCCTTCATCAACCGCAATCAGGACGCCGATGGGCGCACCGCTCACTCAGCCGCAGCGCGAGCACGCCGCCGAAGCCGCCTTTCTGGCGCGGCTCGGTGACCGCGTGCGCAGCTGGCGCGACGAGCACGATATGTCTCGCAAGACGCTGGCCGCGGCCTCGGGCGTTTCGGAGCGCTACCTCGCGCAGCTCGAAGCCGGCGAAGGCAACATCTCGGTGCTGCTCTTGCGGCGCATCGCCGCGGCGATGCAGGTCCCGATTGAAAGTCTGGTGCGCGAGAACGGTGATACGGTCGAAGTCGAGCTGCTCGCGCGGTTCGCCGCGAGCCTGCCGCAGGACAAGGTCGCCGAAGCGCATCGCGTGCTGCTCGCGCGCTTCGGCAGCCCGCGCAAGGCGAGGATCGCGCTGCTCGGCCTGCGCGGCGCGGGCAAATCGACGCTCGGCGCGAAGCTCGCCGCGCAGCTCGGCGTGCCCTTCGTCGAGCTCGACCGAGAAGTCGAGCGCGAAGCCGGCGCGGAACTGGGCGAAGTGTTCTCGATCTACGGGCAGGAGGCGTTTCGACGCTTCGAGCGCCGCGCGCTCGAGCGCGTGCTGCGCCAGCACCCGCGCGCGGTGATCGCCACCGGCGGCAGCCTGGTCGCCGAGCCCGACGCCTACGCCATGCTGCGCGAGCGCTGCTACTGCGTCTGGCTCAAGGCCTCGCCCGAGGAGCACATGGCGCGCGTGATCGCGCAAGGCGACATGCGGCCGTTCCGCGGTCGCGGCGCGGCACTGGACGAAATCCGCCGCATTCTGGCCGAGCGCGACCCGCTTTATGCGCGCGCCGACGCCGTCATCGACACCACCGGGCGCGCCCTCAAGCAGAGCTTTGCCGCGCTGCGCGCCCTCGCCACGAACGAGGAGGAGCAACCCAAATGAACGCCCCGGAACGCACGCGCGTCAGCTACGACACGCAACCCGACCGCTATGCTCACTGGAAGCTCGCTTTCGACGGCCCGCTCGCTACGCTGACGCTCGACGTCGACGAGGACAAGGGCCTGATGCCCGGCTACAAGCTGAAGCTCAACTCCTACGATCTGGGGGTCGACATCGAGCTGCACGACGCGCTCAATCGCGTTCGCTTCGAGCACCCCGAGGTGAAGTGCGTGGTGCTCACCAGCGGCAAGAGCCGCATGTTCTGCTCGGGCGCGAATATCTACATGCTCGGGCTGTCGACGCATGCCTGGAAGGTGAACTTCTGCAAGTTCACCAACGAGACGCGCAACGGCATCGAGGACTCGAGCCGTCACAGCGGCCTCAAGTTCCTCGCGGCGCTCAACGGCGCCACCGCCGGCGGCGGCTACGAGATGGCGCTCGCCTGCGACGAGATCCTGATGGTCGACGATCGCTCGAGCACCGTAAGCCTGCCCGAGGTGCCGCTGCTCGGCGTGCTGCCGGGCACCGGCGGCCTCACCCGCCTGGTGGACAAGCGCAAGGTGCGGCGCGATCTCGCCGACATCTTCTGCACCACCGCCGAAGGCGTGCGCGCCGACCGCGCCAGGGAATGGAAGCTGGTCGATCACATCGCCAAGCCGCAGCAGTTCGACGAAGCAGTCAAAGCGCGCGCGCTCGATCTCGCCAAGCAGTCCGACCGCCCGGGCGGCGCGAAGGGCGTCGCCCTCACCCCGCTCAAGCGCAAGATCGACGACACCGGCTATCACTACGAGCTGGTCGACGTTACCCTGGACCGCGCGGCACGCGT
>JBFKUL010000226.1:0-5196 GCA_041635755.1 Burkholderiales bacterium
GCACGGTGTAAAGCAACCCGAGCTTGCACGGCGCGAGCACGAGCGCTTTGTCGAAGCGTTCTATCCGTCCGAGCCGCGCTGGCGCGACGCGGTGCTCGAGCAGGCGCGCGACGTGCTCGATCGAGCGGTGAGCGGGTTGGCGCACGCGTAGTGGCCGGCGTTTACTGACCGCTCAGGTGGATCAGCCCTGAGTACCCGTCGCACGACTTACTTGCGTCGACGCTGTTGTGCGCGGCGGAAGAGCACGTCCTGATCCCGCGGACGGCGGAATAACGCACTGACATCGCTAAGACTTCACGCTCCGGCGCGATGTCAGAGTGTGTTTCGCTTAACAAAACGATCCTCTTATTGGGCGTCGACTCGACCCCGGCCGGTTAGGATCCAAAAAATTGCATTTGTCACGTGGGCGTTGACTGCATGGCCGCACCACGAGCGGCATGACAGCGCAGTCGACATCGACACCTATTCGGGGCCGCTACGCGGTTTGGTCAGCGCGTGTCGTGGTGAAAGATAGGGTTCACCGACAGACAGGGAATTGCTCAACAATAGCTTACGTGCGGGCGTGCGCGTATACGCATGCGATTCGGGCACGCTCGCACAAGTCGCGGCTGTAAACGTTCTTCGTAGGAGGGCGCAATGAGAGACAAAGCTCGTGATCTGCACCATTCGGCGGGGCCGATGATCAGAATGGCGCTGCGTGTTCTGGGCTCGGCCGCGATTGCTGGGTTACTTAATGCGTGTGTGGCGGTCGCACCAGATCAGCCGCGCGTCGAACCATCAACTCCGGATTGGAACGAGTATTCCGTCAAGGTTGTGTGCGGAACCATTCCGGCGCCAAGCCCGAATCTTTCGTTGAACGTTGGTCGCTACTTCACCTCGGTGAACGTTCACAACCCGTCGTTGCGAAGGAATGCGGAGCTTTGGTACAAGGCGGTGGTCTCGGAAAAACCACCGAAGGGCGGGAAGCCCTCCGCGTTCAAGAAAGCGGAGCTCATGCCCGACTACGCCCTAGAGATCGATTGCGAGGCCGTTCGAGAGCTGGTTTCGGCATCCTCGGCGTTCGTGGAGGGGTGGGTCGTTATCCTGACGCGGTCCGACCTCGACGTGTCACCGGTGTACACGGCCGGATCGACTGCAACCATCTACCCTGTTCAATCAATCGATGTCGAGACCGTGCGCCCTTTGAAAGTTCACTCGCCGGGAAACTTGCTTGGCGATGACCTCAAGGCGCAGGCGCACTGCCCCGGGGGCGAAGGCTGCTGCTGCAATATCTCGAACCGCACGACCGGCGCAGTCTGGCCCGATTGCAGCGCGGGCCTCGAATGTCGCGGCTGGCGCCCGGGGCCAACGCCTCCATCAGGGCCCGTGGCGACGTGTACACCGATCGGGCGAAACCCGGCGTTTGCCTCGCAGTTGTTCTCGAGTCAGCCGCCGTTTTGCGGCAATCCATGATCGCGTCGAACCGCCCCAATATTATCGGTTCGAGTTCAAGGATAAGGCAGACGCGGCTACTTCACCCCGGCCAGGAACTTCTCCATCGCTTGCGTGAAGACTTGCGGCTGCTCGAGGTTCGAGAGGTGCGCGGCCTGCGGGATCATGACGAGCTTCGAGCCCGGGGCGTTGTCGTGAATCTCGCGCGCCATGGCGGGCGGGGTACCAGCGTCCTGCTCGCCGCAGATCACCAGCACCGGGCACTTGATCCCTTTCAGTTGCCCGGTGAGATTGATCTTGGGGATCGCGTGGCTGCAGCCGACGTACCCGGCCACCGGAGTCGAGGCGATCAGCGCGCCGACGCCCTTCACGACTTCGGGCTTTGCCTTGCGGAACGCCTCGGTGAACCAGCGCTCGAGCGTGGGCTGAACCAGCGCCTTCAAGCCCTGCGACTCGGCGACGCGGATGCGCTCGGCCCAGATCGGGCCCGCCTCCGGCGGGAAACGGCTGGTAGTGTCGGCGAGCACGAGGCTCTGGAACACGCCCGGATACTTGAGCGCGAAGGTCTGCCCGATCATGCCGCCCATTGACAGCCCCGCGAAGTGCGTGCGCTTCACGCCGAGCTGGTCGAGCAGGCCCTTCAAGTCGTCGGCGAGCGCCTCGAGCGTGTAGGCGCCTTTGGGCGCGGCGCTCGCACCGTGTCCGCGCGTGTCGAACGCGAGGATGCGGTAGCGGTCCTTGAATGCCGCGATCTGCGGGTCCCACATGCGCACGCTGCATGCAAGCGAGTGGCTGAGCGTCAGCCAGGGCGCGCCTTCCTTGCCGTGCAGCTCGTAGCTGATCTCGATGCCGTTGACTTTCGCCTTCATCTTTCTTTCCCCTAGGTTTGCGCGACGACGAGTGGGATCATCATCTCCTCCTCGCTCGCGCCGCCGTGATTGCCGAGGTGCAGGTGGCGTGACTCGCCGGGCGTCCAGTCCTTGATCGTATAGCATCCGCTCATCAGCAACGCCACATCGCCGACGCGTTCTGCGAAACGCGGATGCGGCACGCCGGCGCCGAACCAGCCTTCATCGACCAGGGTGCGACTCTCGCACACCCGCGCGCGCTCGCCGAGCCAATCCTGCGCGCGCGCCATGAACTCGGGCGCGCGCCCTTCCTGCACGTGGCAGAAGGCAATACGGCGCTCGCCGCACAGTGGATAGCGCAGCAGCGCCTGGAGCCCCGGCGCGTCGGCGAGCTCGAGCGACTCGGTGCGCGAGGAGTCGAGAAAGCCGTGATCGGCGGTCGCCACGACCACGCTGTCGGTTCCGGCAAGGTGCCGCAGCAGCGACCCGAAAGCTGCATCGACCGCGGCGAACTGCGCGCGCGCCTCGGCGCTCTCGCAGCCGTGCTGGTGCGAGAGCGTGTCGAGCTCGGGCCAGTAGGCATAGACGAACTTGCGCGCCCCGGGTCCGGACTTGACCGCGGCTTCGGTCTGTTCGACGAAGCCCTCGAGATCGTCGTAGGCGCGTCGCTCGGCGTGGCCGCAGTGGTGCAGGTTGTACTGCGAGTCGATGATCGAGCGGTGCGTCACGACGACCGGGTGCACGGCGAGCGTGTCGAGGAGCGGGCGTGCCGAGTACAGATCGGCGCCGCGCACGCCGCGCGCGCCGAGTGGCCGCTTGTCGCCGCGCGAGTGAAACGGCAGCGGCGCGGCCACGCACGCGGCCTCGCCGAACAGGGTGTACCAGCCGGTCAGGCCATGCTCGCGCGGCGTGCACCCCGTATACGTGGTGGTGATGGCGCTCGCCGTAGTCGAGGGAAACACCGAGGTGAGGGCGCCGCGCCGGCGTCGCTCGAGCTCGCCGCCGGCGCCGAAGCGCCGCAGAAAGCGATCGCCGAGCCCGTCGATGATGACGAGCACGATGGCCCGCGCGCCGCGCAGGGCGGCACCGGGCAGGAGGCTCAACAGTGGGTGGCGGGGGCTGCCGCCGCAGGCTTCGGTGAGCGAGGCGACCAGATTGACGAGGCCGCCGCCGTTGTAGTCGGGCCGGACCATGGCCCGAATGCTAGCAAGTTGTAGATCGCCCCAGAGATTCCCTGGAACTATTTCGCTTGTGCTAGTGCAGCAGGACGGATTGCGTCAGCAATGCGTCATAGTGCGCCAAAAATTCGTCCATCAACTCCTCGCTCGGTTCGCCGGTGGCGAACTGCTGCATCGAGGCCCGGAACTGCGTTTCCACGGCGCCCTCCAGATAGCCGCCACGCCGGGCGAGCTTGTCGACGACTTCGATGCCGGCGTGACCGGGAAACTCGGCTACGAAGTAGCTGGGGCTGTCGTAGAGCACGTGCATCGTCATAGTTCCTCTCAGTCGCGCTCAGGCGGATCCGTTGCGCCGTTTCCTTCGGGTGTCGTTGGACTCACCTGCATATAAGCAATGTCTGTGCCGCGCGCTGAAATTCAAGCGATTTCTGACGCGACCCTCGAGCTGGAAGGGGTATCCGGGAGGACATTTTCCCGGTGGTAGAATTGCACGCTTACTCTGGAAGGACCCCGCCATGCGGATGGAAGTTCACGTCCACGCCGATATCCCGATCATCGAAGGTGTTTCGCGCAAGCAGATCGAGCAGGCGCTGGCGCCCTGGCTGGAGTATCTCGATGCCGAGGGGCTCGCGGACGTGAAGAGCCTCGAACCCGAGGAGCCGGGGCTGCGCTACGACGAGAAAGAGCTGATCCTGTACGTGTGCTGGACCGGCGAGATCGGCCGCACCTTTCATCTCGCTCTCGACGCATCGCTCGAGAATCTCGGCCCCTACTGCTACGAGGCGGTGGAAGTGGACGTTTCGCTGTACCAGGAGAATGGCGAGGAGGAGAACCGACTGCTGTTCGTCGGTCCGACCGCGCAGGCGGTGCACGAGGCGCAGCGCCGCTGCATGCTCGAGGACCTCAGCGCGATCCTCGGTCGGCAGTTCGACAAGGACAAGGTCTCGGAAGTCGCGGTGCTGGTGAACGACCTGTTCGACCGCGACTGGAAGGAGAAGGCGGCGCGTCCCCAGAAGCCCGAGCGCGCGTTCGAGACTTACACGCGCCCGTCGCGAAAGAATCTTCACTGAGGAGCCGGTAACGGCCCGATACGCCCCTTGCGAGGGGCGTTTTCATTTGCGGAGCGGATATGGCAGGCCCCAAATACCCCGGGTTCGACACGCTCGCGCTGCACGCGGGCCAGTCGCCCGACGCGACCTTCGGCGCGCGCGCGGTACCGATCTACGCCACCACCTCGTACGTGTTCCGGGACAGCGAGCACGCCGCGTCGCTGTTCAACATGGAACGCGCCGGGCACGTGTATTCGCGCATTTCCAATCCGACGGTGGCGGTGCTCGAGGAGCGCGTCGCCGCGCTTGAAGGCGGTGTCGGCGCGATCGCCACGGCCTCGGGTCAGGCGGCGCTGCACCTCGCAGTGGCGACGATCCTCGACGCCGGTCATCACCTTGTGGCGTCGAGCTCGCTCTACGGCGGCTCGCACAACCTGCTCGGCTATACGCTCAAGCGCTTCGGCATCGAGACGACGTTCGTCAACCCCCGCAGGCCGCAAGACTTCAAGCGCGCTATCAAGCCGAACACGCGTCTGGTGTTCGGCGAGACGCTCGGCAACCCGGGCCTGGACGTCCTCGACATTCCGGCGATCGCCGCGATCGCACACGAAGCGGGCGTGCCGCTGCTCGTCGACTCGACCTTCACCACGCCCTGGCTGATGAAGCCCTTCGAGCATGGTGCCGACCTGC
>JBFKUL010000227.1:0-5193 GCA_041635755.1 Burkholderiales bacterium
CGCGCGCAATCCGGCATTGGGCGAAAGCGGCGGCTGGCTTAGACTTGAGCCCGGTCCCGCATCATGATCTCGAGACTTTTCCGGCTTTCGTCCCTCATCGGCCTCGCGATCGTGATCGCCGTGGTGGCGGCGCTGTCGCTGTTTTACCGCCAGCTCGCGTTCGAATCGATCATCGACGGCGAAACGCGCGCCAACGTCGCGCTCACCAAGTCGTTCGCCAATACGATCTGGCCGCGGCATTCGGCCTTTGTGATCGGTGCCCGGAGCATCCCCGCCGCCGAGCTCGCCTCGCGTCCGGAGCTCCGCACGCTCGGGCGCGATCTGCGCGTGCTCAAGCGCGGGCTCGACGTCGTCAAGGTCAAGGTCTTCAACCTCGACGGTCTCACCGTCTACTCGAGCGACCCGAAGCAGATCGGCGAGCGCCAGGCCGGTAATCCCGGCTTTCGCACCGCCGCGGGTGGCGCCCCCGCGAGCATGCTCACGTTCCGCGACCGGTTTGATTCGTGGGAGGGGGTGATTGCGGAACGCAACATCATCTCGAGCTTTGTGCCGGTGCGGGCCGACGACAATGCTCCGGTGCAAGCGGTGATGGAGATCTACAGCGACGTCACGCGGGTCGTCGAGCGCATGGAGCGCACCCAGTGGCAGATCGTGATCGGCGTGATCGGCGCGACGCTGCTGCTCTACGCGCTCATCCTGTGGTACTCGTTGCGCTTCGAGCGCGCGGTGCGCGCGCAGGAGGCGCAGCGCCGGGTCGACGAAGAGCGGGTACGCTACCAGGCCTACCATGACGCCCTTACCGGGCTTCCCAACCGCACCAGCTTCGCCGAGCATCTCGAAGAGGCGATCCGGCGCGCACGGCGCGCGAAATGGTCGCTCGCGGTAATGTTTCTCGACCTCGATCGCTTCAAGGTGGTCAACGACAGCCTCGGGCACGATGCCGGCGACACCTTGCTGCGTGCCGCCGCCGATCGACTGAAAAGCACGCTGCGCGAAAGCGATCTGCTGTTCCGCATGGGCGGCGACGAGTTCACGGTGCTGCTCGAGAACGTGCGCGGGCCCGAGGAGGCAGCGGCGGTGGCGGCGCGAATGATCGAGACCATCGGCGCGCCGGTGACGCTCGCGGACCACGAGCTGCATGTCAGCGCGAGCATCGGCATCTCGCTCTATCCGAAGGACGACGAAGTCGGGGAGCGCCTGGTGAAGAGCGCCGACGCCGCCATGTACCGGGCCAAGGAGATGGGCCGCAATCGCTACATGTTCTTCACCGCCGAGATGAACGAGCGCGTCGAGAGCCAGCTGGTGCTCGAGGCGTCGCTGCAGCGCGCGCACAAGAATGGCGAATTCGAGCTGCATTACCAGCCGCGCGTCGATACCGATGGACGGCGCGTGATCGGCGTCGAGGCGCTGCTGCGGTGGAACCACCCCGAGTCGGGACTGGTGCTTCCGGCGCGCTTCATCCCGACGCTCGAAGAGACCGGCCAGATCGTGCAGGTGGGCGACTGGGTGCTGCGCGCCGCGTGCCGCCAGAACCGCGCGTGGCAGGACGCCGGCCTCGCGCCCATGCGGGTTTCCGTGAACGTCTCGACGCGCCAGTTCCAGAGCGAAACGCTGCTGCAGTCGGTGCAATCCGCGCTCGAGGAGAGCGGCCTCGATCCGGTATGGCTCGAGCTCGAGCTCACTGAGAGCCAGCTGCTGGTCGATACCGAGGCGGCGATCGAGGTGCTTGCTCAGTTGAATGCGCTCGGGGTAGCGATTTCGATCGACGATTTCGGCTCGGGCTATTCCTCGCTCAACTATCTCAAGCGCCTGCCGATCGACTGCCTGAAGATCGACCAGGGCTTCGTGCGCGATCTCGGCTCGAGCGCCAAGGACGGTGCAATCGTCGAGGCCATCGCCGCGGTGGCGCGCAGCCTGAACCTGGGGCTGGTGGCCGAGGGCGTCGAGACCGCCGGCCAGGCGCGCTTTCTGCGCCGGCTGTACTGTACCGAGATGCAGGGCTACTTCTACAGTCGCCCGGTTGCCGCCGACGTGCTGCCGGAAATCATTGCCGCGCTGGACGCGAAGATTCCCGCCTGAGGCGCGAGCCGCGCGCCGGCATTGCTAGAATTGCGCTCCGCGCTCTGGCGTGTCTGCCGGATCGCGTCGCGCACCGAATCGGGGACACCGACTTGCTGCATCGCCTTTCGCACCTCGCCTGCGGGGTGTTCATCGTAGCGGCCGTCGCGCACGCGCCGGTGGCTCAGCCGCAGGCGCAGGCCTGGGCCTGGGACGACGGCTCCGTGCCCTTCGTGGCGACCCCCGACGAGGTCGTCGAGCGGATGCTGCGCATCGCGGAGGTCGGTCCGAACGACTTTCTGCTCGATCTGGGCTCCGGCGACGGACGCATCGTCATTGGCGCCGCCCGGCGAGGCGCGAACGCGCTTGGCGTCGACATCGACCCGACCCTGGTCGAGGCCGCGCGGGCCAATGCAGTGCGCGCCGGAGTCGCCTCGCGCGTACGCTTCGAGAAGCGCGATCTGTTCGAGACCGATCTGAGCGGCGCAAGCGTCATCACCATGTATCTGCTTCCCGAGGTGAACATGAAGCTGCGCCCGCGGCTGCTGGCGCTGGCGCCGGGCACGCGCATCGTGTCGCACGATTGGGACATGGAAGACTGGCCCGCGGATGAGACCATCGAGCTGCGCGCCCCTGAGAAGACGGTCGGGGCCGGCGGCTACTCGAAGGTGTTTCTCTGGGTGGTGCCGGCGGATGCACGCGGCGACTGGGCGGGGGAGATTCCCGGCTACGCGAACGGGCTGAAGCTGGGCATCCGGCAGGCTTTCCAGAAGCTCGAGGTCGAGGCGCGTTCGGGCCCGCGCGAGCTCGTCGTGCGCGGCGCACGCCTGCGCGGGCGCGAGATCAAGTTGGTCGTTACCGGCGCGCTTGCCGGAAAGCCGCTGCACCACCTTTTTACCGGAACGCTGCGTGGCGACCGCATCGAGGGCGAAGTCGTTGTATCGGACGGTGAAAACCGAAGGAGCTTTCCATGGACGGCAATCCGGGCGCGATGAACGCGGTTCCGAAGACCTTGCTCTCGGTGCCCGACGGCATCTTTCTCACCATCGGCATGGTGATCGGCGTCGGCATCTTCAAGCTGCCACCGGTCGTCGCCGGCAACACCGGTGGCGAGGCGCAGTTTTTGCTCGCGTGGCTGCTCGGCGGCGTCGTCTCGCTGTGCGGCGCGCTGGTCTATGCCGAACTCGCCTCGCGCCATGCGGAGACCGGCGGGGAGTACACGTTTCTGTCGCGCGGCCTGGGGCCGGGCGCGGCGTTTCTGTTCGCCTGGTCGCGTATGACGGTGATCCAGACGGGCGCCATCGTCGCGGTCGCATTCGCTTTCGGCGATTACGCTTCCGAACTGCTGCGCCTGGGCGACAAGAGCCCCGCGATCTGGGCGGCGCTTGGCGTGATCGCGCTTACCGCGCTCAATCTTGCCGGCACGCTGCAGTCGAAGACGGTGCAAAAGGTGGTTCAGATTGCGCTGATCACGGTGCTGGTGATGCTCGCGCTCGTGGCGCTGTTCGGCGACGGCACGCCCAGGCCCTTGCCCCAGGGCGCGGGCACCGGCGCCTTCGGCCTGGCGATGATCTTCGTGCTGTTCACCTTCGGCGGCTGGAACGAAGCGGCCTACCTTGGCGGTGAGCTGCGCGAGGCGCGGCGCAACATGGCGCGCGTGCTCGTCTGGGGCATCGCCGGGGTGACCGCGCTTTACCTGCTGGTCAACGTCGCGTACCTCGCCGCGCTCGGCATGGGCGGCATGCGCGAATCCAAGGCGGTCGCCGCCGACGTCATGCGCCTGGTTGCCGGCGAGCGGGGCGCGCTGCTGCTCGCACTCGTGGTGTGTGTCTCGGCGCTCACCACGATGAACGCCGCCGTGTTCACCGGTGCGCGTACCACGTGGGCGTTCGGGCGCGACTTCCGCCTTTTCCGGGGGCTGGGCGTGTGGCGCGAATCGGGCAGCACGCCGGCCAATGCGCTGCTGCTTCAAGGCGCGATCATGCTCGCGCTGGTGCTTGCGGGCGCGAACACCCAGGACGGCTTCAGCGCCATGGTGGCCTACACGGCGCCGGTGTTCTGGACCTTCTTCCTGCTCACCGGGGTGACGCTGTTCGTGTTTCGCGCGCGAGGCGGCGCGGCACCCACGTTCAGTGTGCCGCTCTACCCGATCGTGCCGATCGCCTTTCTCGGCATGTGTCTGTACATGCTCTGGTCGAGCATCGATTACATCCGCAATCCGGTCTACGGACCGAAGTTCGGCATGATGGTGCTCGCGGGTCTTTTCATCATGGCGGCGGGCATACCGCTGTACTTCCTGGCGCGCGGGCGCACCACGCAAGCGGCCGCTGACAAATGACTCGCGCCGGCACAGGGGAATTCTGCGGTTCCCCCGCACCTCCTCGACCGAGTAGACGCAGCTCATGACGCTGACGGAGTTGAGGTACATCGTTGCGGTGGCGCGCGAACGCCACTTCGGGCACGCGGCCGAGTCTTGCTTTGTGTCGCAGCCGACGCTGTCGGTGGCGATCAAGAAGCTCGAGGAGGAGCTCGGCGTCATGCTGTTCGAGCGCGGCCCGGGCGAAGTCTCGGTCACGCCGGTCGGACAGCACATCGTCGAGCAGGCGCAGCGCGTGCTCGAGGAAGCCTCGCGCATCAAGGAGATGGCGGTCGCGGGCAGCGACCCGCTCGCCGGGCCGCTGCGATTGGGGGCGATCTACACCATCGGACCTTATCTGCTGCCCAAGCTGATTCCGATCCTGCGGCGCCGCGCGCCGTCGATGCAGCTCATGATCCAGGAGAACTTCACGCACAGGCTCGCCGAGGCGCTCAAGCAGGGCGAGGTGGACGTCATCGTCATCGCGCTGCCCTTCGACGAGCCGGGCATCGTCACGCAGGCGGTCTACGACGAGCCGTTCATGGTGGCGGTGCCTCAAGGTCACGCGTGGCAAAAGAAAAAGCAGGTCTCGACCGACGAGCTGACCAAGGAGAGTCTGCTGCTGCTCGGCGAGGGGCACTGCTTTCGCGACCAGGTGCTCGACTTCTGCCACAGCGTGAGCCGCTCGCCGAATCGCAGCGGTCTCGCGCGCACGCTCGAGGGCGGCTCGCTCGAAACGATCCGTCAGATGGTGGCGAGCGGCGTCGGCATCACCGTGC
>JBFKUL010000228.1:0-5191 GCA_041635755.1 Burkholderiales bacterium
CAGCACGCGTGCCCACTCCTCGTAAGTGGTGTCCAGCAGCGCCTTGAACACCGCAATGCCGGCGTTGTTGACCAGCGCGTCGATGCGCCCGAAGCGCGCCGCGACCTGGTCGATCGCCTCATGCACCTGCGACGGCTCGGCAACATCGCACTCGATCGCAAGGATCCTCTCGGGTTCGCCCAGCCCCTGGGTCGCCGCCGCAAGCGTGGCGCCGTCGATGTCGAGCAGCGCGACGCGCCAGCCCTCGGCGAGAAAGCGCTGCGCGATCGCGAGCCCGATGCCGCGTGCGGCGCCGGTGACGACTGCGACTTTCTTGCGGGCGGCATTCATGGATCAGGATCAGGGGGTTGACGGGGATCGCAGGCGCGCCGCACGGCGTCCTGCGCCCCGCAGTATCTGCCGAAAGCACGGAGTTCGTCCAAGGTGCGGCGCGAAACCGGCAAGCCGCCGCTGGCGACGAATCGAAACCCCGCGGCAAGCACTGGCGCGCCGCGCGCACGCGTCTTATGCTTTGCCGACCCCAGCGGAGAAACCCCCATGTTCGAGACCACCATTGCCGGCAGTCTGCCGAAACCCGCCTGGCTCGCCGAAACAAAGAAGCTCTGGCCGCAGTGGCGCGCGGATGGCGCCGAGCTCGCGTCCGCCAAGCGCGACGCCACGCTCCTGTGGCTCAAGGACCAGGAGGACGCCGGCATCGACATCGTTTCCGATGGCGAGCAATCGCGTCAGCACTTCGTGCACGGCTTTCTCGAGTTCGTCGAGGGCATCGACTTCGAGCACAAGGTAAAGATGGGCATCCGCGACAACCGCTACGAAGCGATGGTGCCGGTGGTGGTCGGCCCGGTCCGGCTCAAGGGCCGCGTACACCAGGTCGAGGCGCGCCTCGCGCGCGCGCACACAAAGAGAAAGCTCAAGATCACCATGCCCGGGCCGATGACGATCGTCGATACCATCGCCGACCGGCATTACGGCGACAAGGTGAAGCTGGCGATGGCCTTCGCCGACCTGCTCAACCAGGAAGCGCGCGCGCTGGAAAAAGACGGCGTCGACGTGATCCAGTTCGACGAGCCGGCGTTCAACGTCTACATGGACGACGTCAAGAAGTGGGGTATCGACACGCTGCACCGCGCGATCGAAGGCCTGAAGTGCACCACCGCCGTGCACATCTGCTACGGCTACGGCATCAAGGCGAACCTCGACTGGAAGCAGACCCTGGGCAACGAATGGCGCCAGTACGAGCAGATTTTTCCGGCGCTCGCCAGGAGCCGCATCAAGCAGGTGTCGCTCGAATGCATCCACTCGAAGGTGCCGGCGCACCTCATGGGGCTGCTCAAGGGCAAGGATGTGCTGGTGGGCGTGATCGACGTCGCTTCCGACACCGTCGAAACCCCCGAAGAAGTCGCCGACACGATCGGACGCGCGCTGCAGTACGTACCGAAGCAGCACCTGTTCCCGTGCACCAACTGCGGCATGGCGCCCATCGACCGCGAAATCGCGCTCGCCAAGTTAATGGCGCTCGCCGCCGGCGCCGCGCTCGCGCGCAAGCGCTACGGCAAGGCCGCTACCAGCAAAAAGCGAACGACGGGAAAGTCTCGGACTTCGAGCCGCGCGGGTCGCAGCCGGCCTCGAGCCGCCCGTCCGGGTAAAGCTCGGCGCCGGAAATAAAGCCCTCGGTCCAGTCGGGCGCGACGTCGACGTCGTGCCCGCGGCGGCGCAGCTCGTCGAGGACCTTCTTGCCGACGCGCGCCTCGACGCGCACGCGGTTGACGAAGTGGTCGTGCGGCGCGAAGAAACCCGGAAAGTGCTCGGACGAGAGCTTGGGCGCCTCGATCGCTTCCTGCAGCGTCATGCCGAACACCGCCCGGTTGAGGAAGAATTGCAGCGACCATTGCTCTTGCTGGTCGCCGCCCATGGTGCCGAAGCTCATCCAGGGCTTACCGCCGCGGAACGCGAGCGAGGGTGTGAGGGTGGTGCGCGGGCGCTTGCCCGGCGCCACCACGTTCGGATGGTGCGCGGGCCCGAGGTAGAACGTCATCAGACGGCACGAGAGTGGAAAACCGAGGCGCGCGATCACCTCATTGTTCCTCAGCCAGCCGCCCGAAGGCGTGAACGAGGCCATGTTGCCGGCGCGATCGATCACGTCGACGTGCACCGTGCCCGGGCCCCACGATCGCGGCAGCAGGTGCTCGTCGGCAGGCAGCAGCGCGGCGTTGCGCCGCGCGTCGCCCGGGCGGTGCTCGGCGCCCGCCTGGCGCATATCAACAAGCGCGGCACGCGCCTTGGCGTAGGGCGCCGAGAGCAGCACCTCTGCCGGCACCATGGTTTGCTCCGGGTCGCCGAAATACTGCTCACGGTCGGCGAAGGCGAGCTTGATCGTCTCGACGATCAGGTGCACATAGTCCGCGCTGTTGTGTTCCATCGCGCGCAGATCGAAATGCTCGAGGATGCGCAGTGCCGCCAGCATCGCCGGGCCCTGGGTCCAGAAGCCGCACTTGTAGATCGTCGCGCCGGCGAATTCGAGCGCGAGCGGCGCCTCGAGCCGGGTTTCGAAGCGCTCCAGGTCGGAGCGCTCGAGCAGCCCATCGCGCTCGCGTGACCAGTTCTCGATCGCGATCGAGATCTCGCCCTTGTAGAAACCATCGTGCACCGCGCCGAGCTTCGCTTCGCGCTTGCCCGCCGCAGCGCGCTCGACGCTTGCGAGCCAGTCGTAGGTCTTCGCCAACGCATCGTTCCGAACGAGCGCGCCCACTTCGGGTACCTCGCCGCCCGGGAGATACAGCGCGGCGCTCGCCGGCCAGGTCTCCTTCAATTTCGGCGCCAACGCCCCCAGGCCGAACTTGTGCTGGTTGCGCAGTCCAGCGGAAACGGCAAACCCGTCCTTCGCCAGCGCGAGCGCCGGTGCCACCACGTCGGCGAAGCTCATGGTGCCGAAACGGCCGAGCACGGTGATGAGCGCGCTGAAGGTCGCCGGCGCACCGGCGGCGAGCACGCCTTCGTCTGGCATCTCGGCGTACCCACGGCGGCGGAATTCCTCTGGGGTCGCGCGCGCCGGCGCCGCCGTATTGCCGTTCACCGCGATCACGCGATCGCTCCCGGTCTGGCGCAGCAGGATCGGGCATTCGCCGCCGATGCCGTTCATTTGCGGATTGACCACGCCTTCGACGAGCGTGGCGGCGACCGCAGCATCGAAGGCGTTGCCACCGGCCTTGAGCATGTCGACGCCGGCGTTCACGGACAGATAGGAGTTTGCGGCCACCGCGCCATGGGTACCGACGAGCCGCGGCAGGAACGTGGTCGAGTCGGTCGGCAGCAGTCGGTAGGCGCGTTCGCTCATGGAATTGTTTCCGCTCAGGCGGGGTCAAGGTGGAAACCCGAATGCCCGGCGCCCGTATTGTGCGTGCTTCCGGCCTGCGCGCAAACGATCGCGGCGAACCTGCGCCGGCCCGCGGCGCTCGGGCCTTCGCGCGGCCCGGGTTGGAAGTTCCGCGCCTTCGATTAAGATTGCCCCATGGATCGACGGCGCTTCTTCGCTTTGCTCGGCACCGCGGCGGCCTTTCTGCCGTGGAGCGTGCGCGCAAAACAGATAGCCCTGCCGCGCTCGACGCCGGTGCCAGGCGGCATTGCGCTGGTCAACCTCGGGCCGGCGCCAACACCGCCGCGCGCGCGCTTCAGCGGCGAGCGCGTGATGGTCGCGGGCGAGCCGGCCGACTGGCTCGCGCTGGTAGGCATTCCCCTATCGGCCGCGGCCGGCAGCAAGCTGCCGCTGACCGTCGAGCGCCATGGCCGCACGCAAGAGACGATTCTGATCGCTGTCGCGCCCAAGGAGTACGCGACGCAGCACCTTACCGTGAAGCCCGCGCAGGTGGATCTCTCGCCGGAGGATCTGGCGCGCTATGAGCGCGAGCGCGATCATCTCTCGAAGGTGCGCAAGACCTATACGGACATTTCGCCCGCCTCGCTCGTGCTGGTCAATCCCTGCGAGGGCATCCGCTCGAGCTCGTTCGGCAAGCGGCGCTTTTTCAACAACCAGCCGCGCAGCCCGCACAACGGCATGGACATCGCGGCAGACGAGGGCACGCCGATCGTCGCCGCGGGCGCGGGACGCGTGCTCGACGTGGGCGACTACTTCTTCTCCGGGCATACGGTAACGCTCGACCATGGTCGGGGCTTCCTCACGCTCTATGCGCACTTGAGCGCGGTCGAGGTCCGCCAGGGCGCGCCGATCGAGGCGCGCGACCAGATCGGGCGCGTCGGGGCGACCGGCCGCGTCACCGGGCCCCACCTGCATTTCAGCGTGTTCCTGAACGCCGTGGCGGTCGATCCGGAACTCTTCCTGAGCTGACGGGCGAAGCGCAAACATGCTCGCGCTCGAGTTGCTTGCCGAGCAGCGCATCGCGGAAGCCCTCGCACGCGGCGAGTTCGACGACCTGCCGGGCGCCGGCCGGCCGCTCGAGCTGGATGACGACCCGCTGGTACCCGAGGAGTTGCGCGTCGCCTGGCGCATCCTGAAGAACGCGGGCTTCGTGCCGCCCGAGGTCGAGGCGCGGCGCGACATCGCGGCGCTCGAGCGCGTCGTGCTCGCGCAGGTCGGCGGCGACGCCGACGCGCGCGCCAAAGCGGTGAAGAAACTCGCGCTGCTGCGCACGCACGTCGAGCGCGGCTACTTCGAGCGCATCGTGCGCCGGCTCGGCGGCTAGATCCCGCCGGCGGGCTGCGCGAGGTCGGATTTCTTGTAGGGAATCGAAAACTTCGCCTCCGGCGCGAGCGGGGGCATCGTCTTTTCCCACGCCTGGTAGCGCTCACGCAGCCGCGCGAGCCGCTGCGGCTCGCGCCGCGCAAGGTTGGCGCGCTCGCGCGCATCGCGCTCGAGGTTGAACAGGAACTCGTCGCCCTCGAGCACGAGGTACTTCCACGCGCCCGAGCGCATTGCCTTCTGCCCGCGAAAGAGCATGCGCCAGTACAGCTCGCGCTCGAACGTCGCCGTCGGGTTCTCCAGCACGCGCAGCAGGCTCGCGCCATCCAATGCTTGCCCCGACGGCGGCTTCGCGCCCGCCGCATCGAACAGGGTCACGGGCCAGTCCATCGTGATCGCGTGCTGGCGCGTCACCGAGCCCGGCTTCACGCGCGCCGGCCAGCGCACCACGTAGGGTACGCGGATCCCGCCCTCGAGCAGGTCCATCTTCTTGCCCAC
>JBFKUL010000229.1:0-5191 GCA_041635755.1 Burkholderiales bacterium
AGCTGGGTCGGCTACGGCGGCAACTTGCGACCATTCGTCGATGCCGCAGCCAACGCCGGGCACTTCAATCCCAGGGTGGACTTTGACGGCGTGGTGCGCCGCGTGCCGATGATTGCCGAGCTGGACGGTGCCTACTACGAGGCGCTCTCGCTCGCCGTGGTGCGCGCGATCCTCGGCTATCCCAAGGTCGAGGCGGGGATTCCGTCCGAGCCCTTCATCGGCAAGGAGTATTCCGGACTCGAGTGGCTGCAGGTCGGACCGCTCAGGATTCCCGTCGACGAGGAGGCGAGCGCGCTGATCCCGTACCGCGGCGGCAAGGGGAGCTTTCCCTATATCTCGCTTTCGGACGTTTACTTCGATCGCGTCGCACCGGACATGTTGCGCGGCAAGATCGCCCTAGTGGGCACCTCTGCGCCCGGACTGCTCGACCTGCGCTCGACGCCGGTAGACAGCGTCTATCCGGGAGTCGAGATCCACGCCAACCTGATTGCCGGCATGCTCGATCACGCGCTCAAGGAAAAGCCGACCTTCATGCTCGGTGCCGAGGTAGCGCTGCTATTCATCGGCGGCGTAGCGTTGTCGCTGCTCATTCCGATGCTTTCGCCGCTGTTCGCGACGCTGGCCGGGCTGACCGGCGTGGCGCTGATTTCGTCCCTCAACCTCGTGGTGTGGACCCGGGTCGACATGGCGTTGCCGCTGGCCGCGTCCATTCTGATGATGCTCGCGATCTACGTGGTGAACATGGCCTACGGCTATTTCGTCGAGACACGTTCCAAGCGGCAGTTCACCGAGCTGTTTGGCCAATACGTACCGCCTGAGCTGGTGGACCGCATGGCACGGGACCCGGGGAAGTACAGCATGGAGGGCCGCGAGGAGGTGCTGACCGTGCTGTTTTCGGACGTGCGCGGCTTTACCGGTATATCCGAAAGCCTCAGCGCGAAGGACCTGAGCGCTTACATCAACGACTATCTGACGGCAATGTCGCTGGTCATCCGCTCCAACCACGGAACACTCGACAAGTACATCGGCGACGCGATCATGGCGTTCTGGGGCGCTCCGGTCGAGGATCCCATGCACGCGCGCAACGGCGTGCTGACCGCGCTGCAGATGCAGCAGCGCGCGGCGACGCTGAGCGAAGCGTTCAAGGCGAAAGGCTGGCCCGAGTTCCATATCGGCATCGGCGTCAATTCGGGGCTGATGCGCGTGGGCGACATGGGATCGAAGCTGCGCAAGGCGTACACGGTCATGGGCGACCCCGTGAACCTCGGCTCGCGCCTGGAAGGCATCACCAAGTTGTACGGTGTGGGCATCCTGGTGGGCGAGGAGACCCGCACGAGCGTCACCGACATCGTGTATCGCGAAGTAGATCGGGTACAGGTCAAGGGCAAGGACGAGGCGGTGGCGATCTACGAGCCGCTCGGTCTCGAGGGCGGCGTAGCGCCGAATACTCTGGATGAGCTCAAGCGGTGGAACCAGTGCCTCGAGCAATACCGCGCGCAGGATTGGGACCAGGCGGAGGTGACGCTGCTCAACCTGCAGCGCATGAACCCAAAATGTGCGCTTTACGACGTTTATAGCGAAAGGATCGTGAAATACCGCAAAATCCCTCCGAAACCCGATTGGAACGGTGTGACCAAGTTCGAGACAAAGTAAAATCGCCGCATGAAGCTAAGGGTGCTAGGTTGCTCGGGAGGCATCGGTGGCCGGCATCTGCGGACCACCTCGCTGCTGCTCGACAGCGACATCCTGATCGATGCGGGCACCGGGGTCGGCGATCTGTCGCTTGCCGAGCTCTCGCTCATCGATCACGTGTTTGTCACCCATTCGCACCTGGATCACGTCACGTCGATACCGTTCATGGTCGATACCGTAGGCGGCATGCGCGCCAAGCCGATCAAGGTGCACTCGACACGGGCGACGATTGAAATTCTGAAGAACCATCTGTTCAACTGGGCGATCTGGCCGGATTTCACCGAAATCCCGAGCCCGGAGGCACCCTTCCTCGCCTATGAGGAAGTGGCGCTTGGAGAAACCGTGACGCTGGACGGCCGCCGCATCACGCCGATACCGGCCAGCCACACCGTGCCCGCGGTCGGCTACCACCTCGACAGCGGCAAGGGCAGCCTTGTATTCACCGGCGACACGGGACCGAACGACGAGCTGTGGAAAGTGGTGAACTCGATCCGCGACCTGCGCTATCTGATCATCGAGACTGCGTTCTCCAACAAGGAGCGCCAGCTGGCGGAGATCTCCAAGCACCTATGCCCGGCGACGCTTGCCGAGGAGCTGACCAAGTTCGTGCGCGGCGCCGAAGTCTACATCACGCACCTCAAGCCGGGTGAAATCGAGCTGACGATGCAGGAAATCGAGGAATGCGCGGGCGCGTTCCGACCGCGCATGCTGCAGAACAACCAGGTGTTCGAGTTCTGAGGCGTCATGTCGGCCAGACGGTCTTCCGCCGCGCGCGCGACGCCCGAGCAATTGGCAGCCCTTGCGCCGCTCGTCACGCTCTCCCATGAACGCCTGACCGAGCTCGCGGAGGTGTCCGAGCTCGAGCGCGCCGAGCGCGGCAGCGATCCGCTCAAGAACCGTCCCGCCTCGAAGCAATCGGTGTTTCTTCTGAGCGGCGAAATCCTGCTGATGTACGAAAAGGGCGGCAGCATGGTTGTGGTGGGCGGCGGCGACGACGCGAAGAATGCGATCAATCGCCGCGGCAAGCCCCTCGTGCGCACAAAAGCGATCACGGATGTCGAGCTTGTTTCGATCGACGACGAGGTGCTCGACATCATGGTGACCTGGGACGAGGTCGCCGCAGGCGGCGACGGCGAGGGCGCTGCGGTGGCGCGAGCGGCGCGCTCGGACTCGCGGCGCATTTCGAGCGTGCTGTCGATCAGCAATTTGCGCAGCGGCGTATTCGCCCAATTGCCTGCGGCGCACATCGACGAGCTGCTGCGGCGCTTCGAATGGGTGCCGATGCGCGTAGGCGACGAACTCATCCGGGAGGGCGACGACGGCGATTATTACTACGTCGTCGAATCCGGCCGCTGCCAGGTGCAGCGCATGGTCGGCGGCGTGAAGATGATGCTCGCCGAGCTCAAGAGCGGCGACGCGTTCGGGGAAGAGGCTCTGGTCTCGGAGGCCAAGCGCAATGCCACGGTCGTTGCTCTGACCGACGGTGGCGTCGTGCGGCTCGGAAAGCGCGATTTCGACGAGTTGCTGCGCGAGCCGCTGCTGCAGCGCATGGGCTTTGCCGAGGCGAGCGAAAAGGTGCGGCGCGGCGCCGTCTGGCTGGACGTACGCTATCCGTCCGAGTACCAGTACGACAAGCTGGCCGGTGCGATCAACGTGCCGCTCTCGGAAGTGCGCAACATGTTCGCCGTGCTCGACAGGTCGAGGGACTACATCGTCTATTGTCAAAGCGGCCGCCGCAGCGCCGCCGCCGCGTTCCTGTTTGCGCAGCGCGGCTTCAATGTCGCGCTGCTCGAGGGCGGGCTGTGGGGCGCCGAGCGGCGACGCTGAGCGCCCGGATGTGACAAAACCCTCATAAAAATCATGGGGGTTACGGTTGAATGTTTAGGCGTCAGGGACTACGATAGGCGGGCTTGCGCGGGGGGGCTGTAGCCGCCCGGCGCGCACGGCTTGGCTTACCGACCCCAGGCACGTGCGGTATCGGAGGTGTGAATGAGCGCTGTACTCAGCCAGCAAGCTGGGAGCCAGGCCGACGTCAATGCGCGCCTGGCATTCCAGAAGCAGTTGCAGGCGGTCACCAACAAGATCCACGCCACCAACAACGTGGACGAGATCATGTTGGAGGTCAGCGCCGAGATCTGCACGCTGTTCAACGCCGATCGCCTGACGATCTACTCGATGGCCGAGGACCGGCAGTCGATCATCTCCAAGATCAAGACCGGACTGAATTCGTTCAAGGACCTCAAGCTGCCGATCGCCGAGCACTCAATCGCGGGGTACGTCGCGCTGGCGAAAAAGACCATCAACATCCGCGACGTCTACGATGACGGCGAGCTGCGCTCGATCAATCCAAACCTGCGCTTCCTGCAGGAAGTCGACAAGCGCACGGGTTACCGTACCAAGCAGATGCTGGTGGCGCCGATCATCGAGGCGCCGAGCGAGCTTATCGGCGTCATCCAGATCATCAACAACAGAACCGGCGCGCCCTTCGGGGGTCTCGCGGAGGAAGGCGTTCATGAGCTTGCCCAGACCCTGGCGATCGCTTTCAAGCAGCGCCAGAAGCCGCAGGCGGTCAAGACCAAGTACGATTTCCTGATCGCCGATGCGGTGCTCTCGTCGGGGGAGTTCGACCTCGCCTCGCGCCAAGCGCGCAAGAAAGCGGTCGATGTCGAATCGGTTCTCGCCGACGAGTTTCAGGTCAAGCTCTCGGCGATCGGCGGCGCGCTGTCGAAGTTCTTCGGCGTGCCCTATGAGGCGTTCAAGAGCGAACGCATCAAGCCGGCGGACCTGCTCAAGAACCTCAAGCGCGAGTACGTCGAGGCGAACCAGTGGCTGCCGATCGACGATACCAAGGAAGGCCTGATCGTGCTGTGCCTCGACCCGGAGCGCATCCGCAGCTCGCGCATCGCGGCGAACGTCTTTCCCAAGGCGCGCATCGTCTACAAGGTCACCACGCAGAAGGAGTTCAAGGACACCATCAATCAGTTCTACGGCGCCGAATCGATGGACTCCGGCAACGTGGACGACCTGCTCTCGGGGCTCGAGGCCGATGCGGCGGAGGGCGAATCCGCAGCCCCCGACGAGGTCTCCGCCGCCGCCGACAACGAGCTCGTAAAGCTCGTCAACAAGGTCATCATCGACGCCTACAATCAGGGCGCCTCGGACATCCATATCGAGCCCTACCCGGGCAAAGCAAAGACCGAGATCCGGCTGCGCAAAGACGGCACGCTCGTGAACTACATCGAGGTACCCGCGGGCTACCGCTACGCGATCGCCGCGCGCATCAAGATCATGTGCGACCTGGACATCTCCGAGAAGCGCAAGCCCCAGGACGGCAAGATCAAGTTCAAGAAATTCGGTCCGCTCGACATCGAGCTGCGTGTGGCGACCATCCCGACGCAGGGCGGCGTCGAGGACATCGTGATGCGGATTCTCGCCGCAGGCGAGCCGATTCCGATCGACAAGCTCGGTCTGACGTCCAAGAACCTCTCGAACCTCAAGC
>JBFKUL010000230.1:0-5186 GCA_041635755.1 Burkholderiales bacterium
CCCACGATTCTCAATGTCGGCCTCGAGATGCTGGCGGCGGGTCCGCGCGCAGCGGGCGCGGCCGTGACGCACCTCGACTGGCGCCCGCCCGGTGACGGCAACCCGGCGCTGGCGCGCGCCCTGGCGCAGCTCGCGGGCGACGCGCGCACCGATGCAGCCAACGAGGCTGCCGTCGCGCGCATGCTCGCCGCCCGGCCGCGCCTCGTCGACGTCGCGCTGCGCGCGGACGAAATCTGGCCACAGCTCTGGTCGGGTGGCACGCGTACGCTCACGCACGCCGGCGCGCCGGTGTCCTGGAAGGCGATGTGCGAGCCGATGAAGGGCACCTTGATCGGCGCGATGCTCTACGAAGGCTGGGCACGCGACGAGGCCGAGGCGCGCCGGCGGCTCGGCGCCGGCGAGGTGCGGTTCGTGCAGAACCATGACCTGAGCGCGGTCGGACCGATGTCGGGGACCATCTCGCCGTCGATGCCGCTGTTCGTGGTGCGCGACGCCACGCACGGCCAGAGGGCCTACACCAATCTGAGCGAAGGCATCGGCAGGGTACTGCGCTTCGGCGCCTATGGCCCGGAGGTCACCGCCCGGCTGAAGTGGCTCGGCGACACGGTCGCGCCGGCGCTCAAGTCGGCGCTGGCCGCGCTCGAGGGCGGCATCGACCTCAAGGCGATCCAGTCGCAGGCGCTGCTGATGGGCGACGAGGTGCACAGCCGCAACGCCGCGGCGACGGCGCTGTTCCACATGTCGATCGGCGGTGCACTCGCCGGCAGCGCCTTCGATCGCGCGAAGTGCCGCGAGGTGCTGGCGTTCATCGCCGCCACGTCGCAGTTTTTCCTCAACCTGTCGATGGCCGCATCGAAAGCGATCATGGACGCGGCTCACGGCGTCGAGCGCGCGTCAATCGTCACCGCGATCGCGCGCAACGGGGTCACCACCGCGATCCGCGTCAGCGGGCTCGGCGCGCGCTGGTTCGAAGCGCCGTCGGACGTTCCGGTGGGGCTTTTCTTCCCGGGGTTCGCGCAGCACGACGCCAATCCCGATCTCGGCGACAGCGCGATCTGCGAGACCGCGGGCTACGGCGGGCAGGCTCTTGCAGCTGCGCCCGCGCTGGTGCAGCTGGTCGGTGGCACCGTGGCCGAGGCCATCGCCACGTCACGCGAGATGGTCCATATCACCTGGACGCGAAACCCGGCCCTGTCGTTACCGAACCTGGATTTCGCAGGGGCGCCGGCCGGCATTGACGTGCGAAAGGTCGTCGACACCGGCATCCGGCCGGTGCTGACCACTGGCATCGCGCACCGCCAGGCGGGCATCGGGCAGATCGGCGCCGGCATCGTGCGCGTACCGATGGCCTGCTTCACGCAAGCCGTCTGGGCGCTGGCCGAGTACCGCTAGCAGCCACCGCTCGGGCAAGGGCGCGGGCAGGCGCGACCCGCTCGTCGCAGCGGCCGGCGTGCAGGGCCCGCACGTGTTTCGACACGGACCCACACGAGTTCGTATTTGCGCCACGCGGGCATCGATCAGTTTCGGTCCGATATAATCGGTCACTCCCTCAAGGCAGGCCCTCAGCCCATGAAAGTCCTGGTCAGCGTCAAGCGCGTGGTCGATTACAACGTCAAGGTGCGCGTCAAGGCCGACGGCACCGGCGTCGAGACCGCCAACGTCAAGATGTCGATGAACCCCTTCGACGAGATCGCAGTCGAGGAGGCGATGCGCCTCAAGGAAGCCGGCACGGCGAAAGAGATCGTGGCGGTCTCGTGCGGGCCGCAGGCCTGCCAGGAAACGCTTCGCACCGCGCTCGCAATCGGCGCCGACCGCGCAATTCTGGTGCAGGCCGACGGCGAGCTGCAGCCGCTCGCGGTCGCGAAACTGCTCAAGGCGGTGTGCGACAAGGAAAAGCCCGACCTCGTCATCATGGGCAAGCAGGCGATCGACGACGACTCGAACCAGACCGGGCAGATGCTCGCCGCGCTGCTCGGCCGGCCGCAGGCGACCTTCGCCTCCAAGGTGACGATCGCCGAGGGCAAAGCGCAGGTGACGCGGGAAGTCGACGGCGGCCTCGACACCCTGTCGATCAAGCTGCCCGCGGTGATCACCACCGACCTGCGCCTGAACGAGCCGCGCTACGTGACGCTGCCGAACATCATGAAGGCGAAGAAAAAGACGCTCGAGACGCTCAAGCCCGACGCGCTGAAGGTGGACGTTGCGCCGCGCCTGGAAACGCTCAAGGTGAGCGAGCCGCCGAAGCGCAAAGGCGGCATCAAGGTGCCCGACGCCAAGGCGCTGGTCGACAAGCTGCGCAACGAGGCAAAAGTTATCTAGAAGCAACATCAGGCGGGGAGAGGCCGACCCGCCCGGCTCACCGGTGCTAACGTTTTCGAGGGGATTTTCCACCACATGACCGTCCTGGTTTTCGCCGAGCACGACAACAAGAGCGTCAAGAAGTCGACGCTGAACACGATCACGGCCGCGCAGAAGATTGGTGGCGACGTCCATGTTCTCGTCGCGGGGCATGAATGCGCGGGGGCCGCCAAGGCGGCGGCGCAGGTTGCCGGCGTGGCCAAGGTGCTGCACGCCGACGCCAAGCAGCTCGACGACGAGATCGCCGAGAACGTCGCCGCACTAATGGTTGGGCTCGCCAAGAACTACTCGCACCTGCTCGCACCGGCCACTTCGAACGGCAAGAACGTGATGCCGCGCGTCGCGGCGCTGCTCGACGTGCAGCAGGTCTCGGACATCATCTCGGTGGAGAGTCCCGACACCTTTGTGCGCCCGATCTACGCCGGCAACGCGCTCGCCACCGTCAAGTCGAAAGACAAGATCAAGGTCATTACGGTACGCACCACGGGCTTCGACGCTGTGGCCGACAGCGGCGGATCCGCGCCGGTCGAAAAGGTCGAGGCGCCCGCCGACAGCGGCCTGTCCTCGTTCGTCGGACGCGAGGTGTCCAAGTCGGAGCGCCCTGAGCTCACCTCGGCCAAGGTCATCGTTTCGGGCGGGCGCGGCATGGCAAATGGCGAGAACTTCAAGAAAGTGCTCGAGCCGCTGGCCGACCAGCTCGGCGCCGCGATGGGCGCCTCGCGCGCCGCGGTGGACGCCGGGTTCGTGCCGAACGACTGGCAGGTCGGCCAGACCGGCAAGATCGTGGCGCCCGATCTCTATGTCGCGGTCGGCATCTCGGGCGCCATCCAGCACCTCGCCGGGATGAAGGACAGCCGCGTCATCGTGGCAATCAACAAGGACGAGGAGGCGCCGATCTTCTCGGTGGCCGACTACGGTATCGTCGGCGATTTGTTCCAGGTCGTGCCGCAGGTCCTCGAGGAACTCAAGAAATAAGCGAGGCTTGCCATGAGCACCTACGCCGCGCCACTGAAGGACATGCGCTTCGTCATGAACGAGCTCGCCGGGCTCGGCGAGTTGGCGAAGCTGCCCGGCTTCGAGGACGCGACGCCCGATACGGTGGATGCCATTCTGGACGAGGCCGCCAGGTTCGCCTCCGGCGTGCTCGACCCCCTCAATTGGAGCGGCGACCAGGAAGGTTCGAAGTGGCAGGACGGCAAGGTCACGACGCCGAAGGGCTTCCGTGAGGCCTACAAGCAATATGTCGAGGCCGGGTGGGGCGCGCTGCCGCTCGATCCGGAGTGGGGCGGGCAGGGGCTGCCCAAACTCGTGGCCACCGCGGTCGAAGAGATGTGGGCCTCTGCGAACATGTCGTTCTCGCTCTGCCCGCTGCTCACGCAAGGGGCGATCGAGGCGCTTCTATTGCGCGGCTCGGACGAGTTGAAGAAGCGCTTCCTGCCGAAGATGGTCGAGGGTACCTGGACCGGCACCATGAACCTCACCGAACCGCAGGCGGGCTCGGACCTGTCGCTGGTGCGGACCAAGGCGGTGCGCCAGGGCGACCACTACCTCATCTCGGGACAGAAGATCTTCATCACCTATGGCGAGCACGATCTTGCCGAGAACATCGTGCACCTGGTGCTCGCGCGCACGCCCGATGCGCCGGAGGGCGTGAAAGGCATTTCGCTCTTCGTGGTGCCCAAGTTCGTGCTGAACGCGGACGGTTCGCTGGGCAAGCGCAACAGCGCCAACTGCGCCTCGATCGAGCACAAGCTCGGCATCCATGCCAGCCCGACCGCGGTGATGGTGTTCGAAAACGCCGTGGGCTACCTGGTCGGCGAGGAGAACAAGGGCCTTGCCTACATGTTCATCATGATGAACGCCGCGCGCTTCGGCGTCGGCATGGAGGGGGTCTCGATCGCCGAGCGCGCCTTCCAGCGCGCGCTGGCTTTCGCGAAGGAGCGCCTGCAGGGACGCGACCTCACCGAAGGCGGCGGCACGGTTCCGATCATCCGCCACCCCGACGTGCGGCGCATGCTGATGCTGATGAAGTCGCAGACCGAGGCGATGCGCGCGCTCGCCTACGTGGTGGCGGCGGCGATGGACACCGCCGAGCGCCATGCCGACAAGGAAACGCGGCAGCGCATGCAGGCCTTCGTCGACTTGATGATCCCGGTGGTCAAGGGCTGGTCAACCGAGACCGGGATCGATATCGCCTCCCTTGGCATCCAGGTGCACGGCGGCATGGGCTTCATCGAGGAAACCGGGGCGGCTCAGCATCTGCGCGACGCGCGCATCACGACGATCTACGAAGGCACCACCGGCATCCAGGCGAACGACCTGATCGGACGCAAAATCGCGCGTGAGGGCGGCGCCACGGTGAAGGCGTGGCTGGAGCATCTGCAGCAGTTCGACGCCGAGCTGGCGAAATCCAGGCAGCCTGACATCGCCAAGGTTCGTGGCGCGCTCGCGACCGCAAGCAAGGCGCTTGCCGAGGCAGTCGAGTACCTGCTCGCCACCTTCGGTAAGGACGTCAAGGCGGCCTCGGCAGGCGCCGTGCCGTTCCTCAGGCTGATGGGGATCGTTGCCGGCGGCTGGCAGCTCGCGCGCTCGGCGCTGATCGCGGAAAGGCGCCTCGCCGAAGCCAAAGGCGACAAGGCGTTCTATCAAGCCAAGATCGCGACGGCGCGATTTTTCGCCGACCAGTTGCTGTCGCAGGCGCCAGGGCTGGCCTCCGCCGTCACCTCCGGAGGCGCGGGCGCGTTATCGCTGGACGAAGAGCAGTTTCTCGCCGCGTAGATCGCCCTACGCGAGCGCAAGCGTGGCGCACGCGAGCGTGCGATCCTCGG
>JBFKUL010000231.1:0-5161 GCA_041635755.1 Burkholderiales bacterium
GAGCACCTGCGCCGCGTCCTGCCGTACAAGGACCCGGCGAAGTTCGAGCGCCTCATCGAGGGCGTTCGCAAGGCGGGGCTGGCGCCCTAGGCACCCTCGATCAGCAGCTTCAGGTCGTGCGCAAGGGCCTGGGCGCCCTTGCCGGGGCCGAGGTAGACGCGCAGCTTGCCCTTCGGATCGATCAGATAGAGCCCTGCGCTGTGATCGACCGCGTACGCGCCCCTCGCATCGGGCGGGTTTTTCTGCGAGAAGACGCGAAACTCGCGCGCCGTGCGTGCTGTCGCCTCGGCATCACCGCGCAAGGCGAGAAAGCGTGCATCGAAAGCGCTGACGTAGCGCGCGAGCAGCTCGGGCGTATCGCGCTCCGGATCGACGCTGATGAACAGCACCTGTACCCGATCCCCGTTCTGGCCGAGCGCCGCGACGGCCTGCGCAGCCTCGGCGAGCGCCGTCGGACAGACATCCGGGCAGTTCATGTAGCCGAAGAACACCACCACCGCCTTGCCGCGGAAATCGGCCAGCGTGCGCGGGCGTCCCGAGGTGTCGGGCAGCTCGATTTGCCCGCCGTAGGCTGCGCCGCTCACGTCTGTCCCGGCAAAAGGCTCGGGCGCGCAACCCGCGGCGAGCGCGAGCAGCGCGGCGGCCGCGCAGAGCCCGATGCGCTCAGCGAGACGTCGCATCGCTATCCTCGCTCCGCCGATGGTTGTCCGGTGCGTCGCCGTCCCGCCCGCGCCCAAGCATCGCGCGCAGCACGATCACCAGGAACAGAATCCCGCCGATGACGGCCACCAGGCCGCCCAATCCCATCAATCCCATCGCAGCGATTTCCTCGGTGCTGCGCAGCGCCTGCTCGGCGCCCGCGACCTTGCGCTGCACGCCGTAGCCGCCCGACCACATCAGGCCGAGGACGTGCGCGAGCTGCCCGCCGCCATAGAGCCAGGGCTGCAGCGTCGCGAGCCGCGCGTTCGGGCGCGCATAGCCGAGCTGCGGCAGCAGGTGATACACGAGCCCCATGAAGGCGATCGTCACGCCGACGATCGAACCGTGATAGTGCGCCGGAATCTTGACGTTGTTGCCCTGGATCGCGAGCCCGATCAGTCCGCCCGCGCCGAAGAGCAGGATCGACCAGGCGAGCGAGGCGCGCAGTGCGCGCCCGGAGGCGCCGACTTTCGGTGCGGTGAGGTACGCAATCGCCACCGCGAGCGCGAAGGGCAGAATGGCGAGCCCGCCGCCGAACTGCATCAGCCAGGTGAGCATTCGATAGTGCTCCACCGAGGTAATGTCGTAGGCGAGGTAGATCACTGGCGTGGCGAACACCGCTGCGAGCCCGACGGCGAACAAAAGAATCGAGATGCGCGGCGTGAGCGGTGTGCGCGCGCCGCTCGCCTGCGCGAGCCAGAGCCAGGCGACCAGCATCAGTAGCGTCCAGGTGAACTGCAGCACATGGCCGCCGCCCCAGAACAGCACCTCGTAGAACGCCTTGGTGTCCAACCCCGCAGGCAGCTCGACCCACGACCAGCCAAAGGCAAGCAGCGCCACGGCGGCCGAGACGAGCGCGCTGTTCAGCCCGAAGCGCAGCGCGCCGGCGCCATCCGGTCGGGTGCCGACGAGGGGCACCGCGATCATCGCGCGCAGCACGAGCAGAGCGCAGCCGCCGGCAAAGATCAGCAATCCGGCAATGAACATCGGTTGGTCGAGCACCGGGATGTAGTTGCTCATGATCGGCGCCGCGTCGCGCCGGAAGGCGGCGAGCGACATGACGAACGCGCCGGCGCCGGCGGTGGCGAGCGCCGCCCAGCCCAGCGGCACCAGGCGCGGGGTGCTGTTGAGGCTCCACAGGATGCCGCCGATGGCGGCGAACCACACCAGTACCGAGAGGTCGACGTGCAGCACCAGCGCGACGCGGAAGAAGTCGACCAGCGGAAACACGTCCTTCACGTAAGGCGCGCGTGAGAGCACCAGCAGGATCGAGAACACCCCCGAGCCGATCAGCGAAGCGAGCGCGAGCCACAGCCAGCCGATGGCGAGCGCGCGGCGCGCCCCCTCGGGCACCGCGAGCGCGTAGTGTGCGTCGTGCGCTTCGCCGAACGAAAGAAAGCGCACGTTGCGCGCGAGCGATCCGGATTTCACAGGATCTCCAGTTTGCCCGCGTTGACCGACACGGTCAGGATCTGTCCGGGCGCGAGATCCAGCTCGACGCTGCGGTCGAAGCGCTCGCCGGGCGCATCGGGGCGCTCGGCCACGCGCACGCGCAGGTGGTGCTTGCCGGCGCCGACCTCGAAGCGCCGGTACAGCGTCGACATGCCGTCGCGCGCGAAGCCGCCCGGCGCGAGCGTCTCGTCGACCAACGGCGCGCCGTCCAGCTCGAGCCGCAGGCGTACCGGCGCGCGCTCGCGCGGGCAATCGAGCGGGGCACGCAGGTTCGGGGCCATGCGCGCGAGCTCCTCGGCCGAGCGCTCGCGGCACTTGCCGAGCCGCTCGCCCGGATGGCTGAGCGCCACGCGCAGCAATGCGCGCTCAGGCGCGAGCGGCCGGTACTCGGGCCAATGCGAAAGCGTCACCAGCGCAAGCCCGAGCAGCGCATACGCGACGACCTGGCCGAGCCGCCGGAGCTTAGACATGCGCCTTTTCCTTACGCGCGCCGGCGCGGGCGCGCATCGGACCGAGCGCGGCGAGCGTGCCGCGGAACGACGCGAGCTCGCTCGCGAGGCGCGGCCCCTCATCGCGCGCCGCCCAGGCGATGCGCACGCGCTCGGGCGGCACGCTCGCGCGCAGGTGCGGTTCGCGGGACCCGGCAAGGCGCTCCTCGACCCACTGGTTGCCGAGCCGGAACTCGCATTCGCCCTGCCGGCAGCCAGTCACCAGCACGCCGTCGGCGCCCGAGCGCAGCGCGTACTCGATCAGCGAAGGCGGTAGCATTCCGGTGCAGATCAAGTCGAGTGCGATCGTATCCTGGTCGCCCAGCCGCGCGACCTCGGCCGCGCGCGCACAGCCGAAGAGCACCACGCGCGATCCCGCGCCCCGGGGTGCGGCAAGCGCCTCGTCGAGCGCCGCGCGCAGCGTTGCGACCCGAAACTGCGGCAGGTCGATGCCGGAGGTGAAGTCCTCGGCGCTGCGGAACGGCGTCGAAGAGGGGCACGCGCCGGCGCAGATGCCGCAGGCGGCGCACAAATCGGGCGCCACCTCGGCGATGCGCGGGGCGCGGCGATCGTCGGTGCGCGGTGAGAGCGTGACCGCGCCGAAGGGGCAATCGGCGAGGCAGCGTCCGCAGCCGTTGCAGTTCGACGGATCGATTCGCGCGGCCTCGGTCACCGTCGTCAGCAGGGCCGAACGGGTCCGGGCAGCAGCCTGCGCGGGCGCAACGACTTGTCCCGCCTTGCCACGCGCGAGGATCGGCGCGACAAGAAGCAGCGCGAGCGTGCCGAGCACGATCGCCCAGAGCGTGCCCGGGGACGTCGCATACATCAGGGCGTGCGGAAAGAGCAACAGCCAGTCGAGCGGCAGAGACTGCGGCATCTGCGCAACCACCGCTTCGGGGCGGATCGCCACCGGCGCGGCGAGCGCCATGCCGAGCAGCATCAGCCCGGCCCCGGCGGCGAGCGCGCGCCGCGGCAGCGTCTCGGCGTGGCTCACGCGCTGCACATGCACCCACATCGTGGCGAGCAGCGCGAGGGGCAACCCGATGTGCAGGAACATGAAGAGCGAGAACAGGCGGTCGTCCACCGCCTGCGCG
This sequence comes from Burkholderiales bacterium, assembly GCA_041635755.1. Classification (GTDB taxonomy): domain Bacteria; phylum Pseudomonadota; class Gammaproteobacteria; order Burkholderiales; family SG8-39; genus JBFKUL01. The sequence goes on from JBFKUL010000231.1 coordinate 3,734, forward strand.
GTGAGGAAGTTGCGCACGAATGGGTCGGCGGAGAGTTGCAGCGCGTCGAGCCATTCCGCGGTCGCCACGGCCGAGAACTGCGCCAGATCGTCCCACGCCAGCCAGAAGCCGCCGATTCCCGAAGCATAGGCGAGCACCAGCGGCGGCACGCCGCTGATCCAGGAGAACCAGCGAAAGCCGCGGTAATGCCCGGCCAGGAGCTCCCGCACGATGTGCAGCAGCATGACTGCGACGAAGGCGTCGGCCGAGTAGCGGTGAAGACTTCGCGCCAGGCCCCCGGCAGGCCAGTCGCCGCGCGTGATCGCGTCGACCGAGCGCCACGCGCCTGCGGCGCTGGTATCGTAGGCGACGTAAAGATAGATGCCGCTCGTCGCCGCGCACCAGAAGAAGAAAAACCCGAGCGCACCGAGATGGCGTAGCGGATTTGCTTCGGCACCGAAGGCGCGATCGAGCAAGCGCTCGAGGCCGCGCCAGGCGCCCTCGACACGCAATCGCAAGCCCGTTTCGCTTGGCGCGGCGGCGCTCATGTACGGAACTCGAAGCCGCCGCGCGCGGCGTTGAAGTCGATGATCAGCATGCCGCCGGGCGCGAGCTCGAGCGTTCTCTCGGCGACGTAGCCGAAGTCGCCTTCGACGCGGTCCTTCAGCCGCGCGACGAAGGTGTGCCGGCCGGCCGCGACCGGCAGGCGGCGATAGACGTTGGAGACGCCGTCGCGCCGCAGCCCGGCGGGTTGCGCGACCGCGTGCAGCACGCGCTTGCCGTCGATCTCGAGCTCGACTTCCACCGGCGCGCGCTCGCGCGGGCAGTCGAGCGCGGCGCGCATGTTGGGCGCGAGCTTGGCGAGTTCTTCGGCGCTGCGCTCGCGGCAGGGCTCGCGGCGCTGCGCCGCGTGGGAGAAGGACACGCGTACCAGCGCCTGCTCGGGCGGCAGGTGGGTGAAGGGCGGCTCGGTGGAGAAATAGCCGAGCAGCGCCGCGAGCGGCGCGTAGAGCAGCGCCTGAAGGAAATAGCGCAGCGCGGTCTTCATCGCCCGCCTCCAAGCTTCACCATTTCGACGCCCTCGGCCTGCACGCGCGGCGCAAACTGGAACGCGTCCGAGAAGCAGTCGTCCTGCGACAGGCCGCGTGCGGCGAAGGCCGGGTGCGCCGCCTCGACCATGCCGACCGAGCCGCAGGCGTAGACCTGGTAGCCCGAAAGGTCGGGAAAGTCGGCGATGATCGCCTCGTGCACGAGCCCGGTGCGGCCCTGCCAGTCGTCGCCGGGCTGCGGGTCGGACAGCACCGGCACGAAGCTGAAGTTGTCGTGCTCGCGCGCCCAGCGCGCGGCGAGCTCGCCGTGGTAGAGGTCCTGCGGGCGGCGCACACCCCAGTAGAGGACCATGCGGCGCTTCATGCCGCGGTGAAAAGCGTGCTCGAGCATGCTCTTCAC
>JBFKUL010000232.1:0-5144 GCA_041635755.1 Burkholderiales bacterium
CTGGAACAATCCGGTCTCGATCAACGTCGGCGGCATGCTCGCCGTCGCCGCCGCGGGCCTCGCGGCGAACATCGTCGCGGCGCTCCTGCTTGCGCCGGCGCGGGGCGAGAACCTGAACGTGCGCGGGGCCTACCTCGAGGTACTGGCCGACCTCGTGAGTTCGATCGGCGTCATTGTGGCCGCGGTGGCAATCCTGCTCACCGGCATGCTGTGGATCGACGCGGCGATCGCACTCGCCATCGCGCTGTGGGTGCTGCCGCGGGCAATCGCATTGTTGCGCTCGAGCGCGCATATCCTGCTGGAGGGCGTGCCCGAGCACATCGACCTGGCACAGGTGCGCCAGGCGATACTCGGCATGCCGAACGTCGCCGATCTGCACGATCTTCACGTCTGGTCTCTGGCGAGCACCGAGCCGAGCCTTTCAGTGCACGTGGTGCTCGGCGAGCCGCGCGGCACCGACGTCGCGCGGCGCGCCATCGTGGCGATGCTCGATGAACGCTTTCACATCCACCACGCCACGGTTCAAGTCGAGACCTCGGCGTGCGAGAAGGAACCCGGGCTGCACGCCTAGCAACCGATGAGCACGCCGCGCTACGACGCCGTCATCGTGGGCGCGGGCCACAACGGCCTGGTCGCCGCCTGTTATCTGGCACGCGCCGGACTCAAGGTGAAAGTGCTGGAGCGCCGCGCGATAGTCGGTGGCGCGGCGGTGACCGAAGAGTTCCACCCGGGCTTTCGCAACTCGGTCGCGGCCTATACGGTGAGCCTCTTGCAGCCCAAGGTGATGCGCGAGTTGCGGCTTGCGGAGCACGGGCTGAAGATCGTCGAGCGGCCTTTCTCCAACTTTCTGCCGCTGTCGGAGTCGACCTACCTCAAGGTCGGCGGCGGTCTTGACGCGACACAACGTGAGCTTGCACGCTTCTCGGCGCGGGACGCGGAGCGCCTGCCCTCGTACTGGGCGACGATCGAGCGCGTCGCCGATGTGCTGCGGGCGCTGGTGCTTGAGTGCCCGCCGAACGTCGGCGGCGGCTTGCTGGACGTGGCGCGCGCCTGGCGCGCGGGTCGCCTGGCAAAGCGTCTCGACCTCGAGGCGCGCCGCGACCTGCTCGATCTGTTCACCAAGAGCGCGGCGGAAATGCTCGAGCGCTGGTTCGAAACCGACGGTATCAAGGCCGCGTTCGGCTTCGACGCGGTCGTGGGAAACTACGCCAGCCCGTTCCATCCGGGCACGGCCTATGTGCTGCTGCATCACTGCTTCGGCGAAGTGAACGGCAAGCGCGGCGTCTGGGGCCATGCGCTCGGCGGCATGGGAGCGATCAGCGAGGCGCTTGCGGCCGAGGCCCGACGGCTCGGGGTCGAGATCATTTGCGGGGCCAGCGTGACGCGCGTGCTGACCAAAGGCGTCCGCGCTGCCGGCGTCGCGCTCGAAGGCGGCGACGAGATCGCTGCCGGCCGCGTGCTGGCGAACGTCAATCCGAAGCTGCTCTACCTCAAGCTCGTCGACCGAAGCGCGCTGCCGGAGGACTTTCGCGAACGCATCGAGCGCTACAAGTGCGCCTCGGCGAGCTTCAGAATGAACGTCGCGCTCTCGGCGCTGCCGCGCTTCACGTGCCTGCCCGAGCCCGGTCCGCATCACGCCACGGGTATCATCTTCGCACCGAGCCTGGAGTACATGGATCGCGCCTACCTCGACGCCCGCGCCGGCGGCATGTCCCGCGCCCCGGTGGTCGAAATGGTGATTTCGAGCACGCTGGACGATTCGCTGGCGCCGAAAGGCGCGCACGTGGCGAGCTTGTTCTGCCAGCATTTCGCGCCGCAGCTTCCCGGCGACCGGAGCTGGGACGATGCGAAGCCCGAGGCCATCGAGCGCATCTTCGACGTGATCGAAGCACATGCGCCAGGCTTTCGCGCGAGCGTCATCGCGCAAACGGCGCTGTCGCCGGCCGACCTCGAGCGCGACTTCGGCCTCGTCGGCGGCGACATTTTCCACGGCGCGCTGACACTCGATCAGCTCTGGTCGGCGCGGCCAATGCTCGGCTACGCCGATTACCGCGGCCCCATCGCCGGCCTCTATCTGTGCGGCTCGGGGGCGCACCCGGGCGGCGGCGTGACCGGCGCACCGGGCCACAATTGCGCACGCGAAGTGCTGCGGGACCTGGGCCGCCGCACTGCCTAGCCTCGACCAAGCGCCCCAGCCGCAAGAATTCCGGTCGAGCAAGCCGGCCACGTCGTCAATGTCCTCCGCTCCGCTATCTTGAGAGCTGCGCCGTTCAAATACACGACCTGGCAGCGCAACGCTTTGGCTGAGTTCGCGGCCCCGAGCACGCTTTGCGTGTGACGTACGCGCCGGTGCTCCGGGTCGCGACAGCGATAGCGCGCTGCACCTGCGCCGGGATTCGGCAAATTTCTTCTGGGGCAGCTGGCGATTGCCCTGGCGGTTTCGGCAGTGCCCACGTTTCCCATGAATCGATGACTGATCACTCGGGGTCGAGGTCACGCAGTCGTTCACGCGCACCATCATTGAGGCGCGCCCCGGGGAACCGGTTCACCGATCACGTGTCATAATGCGTCCCATGCGAAGCACGTTGAAATTGCTAGCTATTGTTCTTCTCATCGCGCTCGTTCCCTTGAGGGCGATGGCGGCAGTCACGATCGGTTTTTGCCCTTCGGGCCACGAGGACATGGCCGTCGCGGTGCAGCCCGGACACGGGCACGACGCCGGCGCGCATGCGCAACACGGGGACGGCTCTCCCACGCAGCCCGCAGGACCTTCCTGCAATGTCTGCGCCGAGCATTGCTCCAGTGCAGCATTCGTTCCGTCCGTGGACTCGGCGATCGATGCTCGGCCGCTTGGTCCGGACCGTACGCATCTCACCGCTCGCAGCGCCCTGGCGGTAAATCCCGATCGGTTGGATCGTCCCCCGCTCGCCTAGCTTCGCTGAAGTCTGAGGCGCCGCGGCTTTGCGCCGCGCGCGATTCATTCATTGCGAAGGAAGCGAGTATGCGGCACACACATGTCTATGGTATTGCGCTCGTGGCGTTGGCCACGGGCACCGCGTCGGCGCAGACGGGCACCCGCCCCGATCCCGCCGATCCGCAGGCGCGCGCGCCTGCGCCCGTCTATCGCTCCGCGTTCGAGGGATTTCGGCGTCTCGAATCCGGGCAGCGACCGAACTGGCGCGAAGCGAACGAGGAGGCAGCGCGCGTCGGCGGCCACATCGGCATCCTGCGCGATCAGGCTGCGCGCGACAAGAAAGCGCAAGGGGAGCGGAAATGAGGGCACTTGCAATCGTGTCGACGATGATTCTCGCCGGCTGTGCAAGCTTCAGTCCGGATGGCGGTTTCGACCCGGTCGAGAAGGCGGTCGCGGAGCGCGGCGCAGGCCAGGCGCGGTGGGTGCGCAGTTCCGAGGACGCGAACTCCGTCTATTCACGCGTTAAGGAACTGCTCCGTGAGCCACTCTCGGCCGAAAGCGCGGTGCAGATCGCGCTTCTCAACAATCCCGGCCTGCAGGCGCGCTACGCGGAGCTCGGCATCGCGGAGGCCGATCTGGTGCAGGCGAGCCGCTGGAGCGGGCCGAAGCTCAGCTTCGCGCGCCTGACCCGCGGCGACGAAGTCGAACGCGAAGCGAGCGTGTTCTTCGACGTGCTCGGCTTGCTCTCCATCCCGCTGTCGACGAAGGCGCAGGAAAAGCGCTTCGCCGCCGCACAGCATCGCGCCTCCGAAGAAGCGCTCAACCTGGCGCTCGCCGCGCGCAAGGCCTGGTTCGGCGCCGTGGCCGCGCAGCAGACCGCGAAGTACATGGAGGACGTGCAGCTTGCCGCGGAGGCGAGTGCGGACCTCGCGCGGCGCATGGCCGAGGTGGGCAACTGGCCGATGCTGACGCGAGCGCGCGAGCAGGCGTTCTACGCGGACGCCACCGCGCAGCTTGCGCGGTCGCGCCAAGCGCACACCGTCGCGCGCGAGAAGCTTACGCGCCTGCTGGGGTTGTGGGGTGAAGACATCGGCTACGTTTTGCCCGAGAGGCTTCCCGAACTGCCGGCCGCGGCGCGCGAGGGCGTCGAGCTGGAGGCGCAGGCGCTGCGCCAGCGCCTCGACGTGCGAGCAGCCCGCGGCGACGTTGAGAGTCTCGCCGCGACCCTGGGCTTGACCAAGGTAACGCGCTACGTCGATCTGGTCGAAGTGGGCGCCCTGCGCAAGACCGAGACGGGCCAGCCGGTGCAGCGCGGCTGGGAGCTGGAGCTGCGCATCCCGATCTTCGACTTCGGCGGCGCGCGCACAGCGCGCGCCGAGCACCTGTATATGCAGGCGCTGAATCGCGCGGCCGACATCGCGATCCGGGCGCGCTCCGAGGTGCGCGAATCCTACGCTGCGTACCGCACCGCGTTCGATATCGCCCGCCACTACCGCGACGAGATCGTACCGCTCAGAAAGCGCATCTCCGAGGAGATGCTGCTGCGCTACAACGGCATGCTCTCGTCAGTTTTCGAGTTGCTCGCCGACGCACGCGACGCGGTGGCGAGCGTCAACGCCTATCTCGAGGCACAGCGCGACTTCTGGATGGCGGACGCTGACCTGCAGATGGCGATTACGACGGGCTCGCCCGGCACAATCGCGTCGGCGGTTCCGTCGATGGCACCGGCCGGTAGCGCACCTGTGGCTCATTGACCCAAGGATGATGCAATGACGACGCGCAGAAATTTTCTCCGTACTTCCGCCGCCGGCCTGTTCGGCGCGGCGCTGGCAAGCCGGACGCAGGCAGCGACCCTGCCCGAGGCGCCGATCATGGAGAAGCCCGATATGGCGCCGCCGCTCTTTCCGCCGAATGGGCGGCCCTACAACCCCGTCGTGACGCTGAACGGCTGGACGCTGCCCTGGCGCATGAAGGACGGCTGGAAGGAGTTCCATCTCATTGCAGAGCCGGTGCGCCGTCAGCTCGCGCCGGGCATGACGGCGAACCTCTGGGGCTACAACGGCCAGTCTCCGGGCCCGACGATCGAATGCGTCGAGGGCGACAAGGTGCGCATCTTCGTCACCAACAAGCTGCCCGAGCACACCACCATCCACTGGCACGGCATCTTCTTGCCCAACGGCATGGACGGCGTCGGAGGCCTGCTGCAGCCGCACATCCAGCCCGGCGAGAC
>JBFKUL010000233.1:0-5105 GCA_041635755.1 Burkholderiales bacterium
GACGGTCTGTGCGAGAACTCGCTCGACGCCGTCTCCGATCGCGACTTCGCGATCGAGTTCTGCGCCTGCGCGTCGCTCATCATGCTGCACCTGTCGCGCTTTGCCGAGGAGCTGGTGCTCTGGTCGAGCCAGCGCTACGGCTTCGTCGCCCTGCCGGACCGGTTTTGCACCGGCTCCTCGATCATGCCGCAGAAGAAGAATCCGGACGTGCCGGAGCTGGTGCGCGGCAAGAGCGGGCGCGTGTTCGGGCATCTGGTGGCGCTGCTCGCGCTGATGAAGGGCCAGCCGCTCGCTTACAACAAGGACAACCAGGAGGACAAGGAGCCGCTGTTCGACGCCGTCGACACGGTCAGGGACTCGCTTGCGGCCTTTGCCGAGCTGGTCGCCGGCCTCGAGGCAAGACCCGAGCGAATGCGCGCTGCAGCGCTCGAAGGCTATGCCACTGCGACCGATCTCGCCGATTATCTGGTGCGCAAGGGCCTGCCGTTTCGGGACGCGCACGAAGCGGTGGCGCGCGCGGTGCGGGAGGCGGAAGCTACCGGCGTCGATCTCTCGGGCCTGCCGCTGCGGGTGCTGCAGCAGTTCTCCAAGCACATCGGCGCGGAAGTCTTCGAGGTGCTCTCGCCGGAAGGCTCGGTCGCCAGCCGCAATCACCCGGGCGGCACGGCGCCGGCACAGGTGCGCGCCGCCGCGGCACGCGCGCGCAAACGTATCGACCAATCCGCCTAAGCGCTCGGGTGGCTGCATTCGACGCTGCCCGCGAACGGACCCTCGATGGACCCCGCAACGCGCCGCGCGCTCGAAAGTGCCGTTGCGCGCGCGTTGCAGCGGGAGGCCTCACTCGAGACGGTTGAAGCGGCCGCCGGCGGCTGCATCCACTCGAGCTACTTGATCGTCGCGGGCGCAACCCCGCTGTTCGTCAAGCTGAATGCCGCGAGCTTCGCCGACGCCTTCGCCGCGGAGGCGGACGGCCTGGCAGCATTGCGGGGAGCGGGGCTACGTGCGCCGGAGGCGCTTGCGCACGGTATCGCCGAAGGCTACGCCTTCCTCGTCATGGAGCAGCTCCAGCTAGGGGGTCGAAAGGACTATGCCACGCTCGGCATTGCGCTTGCCGCGATGCACCGCTCGAGCGCGCAGCGCGCGAGCGCCGCCGGCGCGCATTTTGGCTGGACGCGGGACAATTACATCGGCACCACCCTTCAGGCAAACGGCGCATCCTCGGACTGGGCGGCGTTCTGGCGTGAGCGGCGCCTTGCGCCCCAGCTTGCGCTTGCGGAGAAGAATGGCTGGGGCGGGGCTCTGCGCAAAGATATGGAGCAGCTGCTGGAGCGCCTGCCCGTCCTGTTCCGCGACCATGAACCCGCGCCCTCACTGCTTCACGGCGACCTGTGGAGCGGCAACGCGGGATTCCTTGCCGATGGTGCCCCGGTGGTATTCGACCCCGCGGTCTATCGCGGAGACCGCGAGGCAGACCTCGCGATGACCGAATTGTTCGGCGGATTTCCGCGGGGTTTTTACGAAGCCTACCGGGAGGCCTGGCCGCTCGGGGACGGCTACACGATGAGAAAGGACCTCTACAACCTTTATCACGTGCTGAACCACCTCAACCTGTTCGGTGGAGGTTACCTCGCGCAATCGGTGCTGCTTGCTCGGCGGCTGCTCGCGGCGGCGAAGCGCTAAGCGGCAAAGGCAAGCCGATAAGCAAACGGCCCGCATTTGCGGGCCGTCGCGCCAGCCGATTCGAAGATGCTTCAGGCGCCCTGGGTCACGCCCGCCGATTCGAGCAGCTTCTTCAGCTCACCCGTCTGGTACATCTCGCGCAGGATATCGGAGCCGCCGACGAACTCGCCCTTCACATAGAGCTGCGGGATCGTTGGCCACTTCGCGAAGTCCTTGATGCCTTGGCGGATCTCGGGGTTCTCGAGCACGTTCACCGTGAACACCTCCTTGACGCCGCTCGCACTCAGCACCTGCACGGCGAGCGCCGAGAATCCGCACATCGGCTGCTGCGGGGTGCCCTTCATGTACAGCACCACCGGGTGAGCTCCGACCTGTTGCTTGATGAGTTGCTGTACATCCATGATTGCCCCTGCCTTTTCGTTGAACTGGCGCCCCGGAACCGCGACCCTCGGCTGCGCGGACGGGGGCGACCAATTGTTGATCAATTTGATCGGATTTTACGCTTGCGCGGTCGGGAGGGTCAACGGCGTGCAGCCTCCGCTCACTCGACCGATGCCCGCGAGGTCCGGCCAGGTCGCGATTCCCGCCAATCCAGCCGTCTCGAGCATGTGCCGCACTGCCTCGTCCTGCCCCAAGCCGTGCTCGCACAGGAACCAGCCGTGCGGTTCCAGGTAGGCGCGCACGCTGCGCACGATGCCGCGAATGGCGCCAAGGCCGTCGTCTCCGCCGACCAGCGCCTGGCGGGGTTCGAAGCGCAGATCACCCTGCGAGAGGTGCGGATCGCCCGCGGCAACGTAGGGCGGATTCGCCAGAATCAGCGCAAAGCGCTCCACGCCGAGCGGCGCGAACCACTGTCCGTGGTGGAATTTCACTTCGAGGCCGAGGCGCGCTGCGTTTCGACGCGCCACATCAAGCGCGGCCGCGCTCGCCTCGATCGCGGTGACCCGCGCGTGCGGCCGCAGGTGCTTCACCGCGAGCGCCACCGCGCCTGAACCGGTGCCGAGGTCGAGCACCGCGATTTCCCCGTTGCGCGGAATCCGTTCAAGCGCCAGCTCCACCAGCAACTCGGTCTCGGGGCGGGGGATCAGCACCGCAGGATTCACCGCCAGCGACAGTCCGTAGAATTCGCGCCGGCCGAGAAGGTAGGCCACCGGCTCGCCCGCGCGGCGCCGGTCGGTCCACGCGCGAAAACGCGCCTCTGCTTCGGCGGGCAGAACGCGCTCTGGATGCGCCAGCACTGCAGCCTCGGAAAAGCCGGTGGCCTCGGCCAGCAGCAGGCGCGCCTCGCGCGGATCGATCCCGCTGGCCGAAAGTGCTTGCGAGACGGTCGCGTTCACCGCCGCGCTCAGGCGCGCTGGACCTCGGCAGAGCCCTCTTCGGCGAGCTGCGCCAGCTGCTCGGCCTGATGCTCCGCCTGCAATGCGCCGATCAATTCGTCGAGCTCACCGTCCATGATCCGCTCGATCTTGTACAGCGTCAGGTTGATGCGATGGTCGGTCACACGCCCCTGTGGAAAGTTGTACGTTCGGATGCGCTCCGAGCGGTCGCCCGAGCCGACCAGGAGCTTCCGCGTCGATGCCCTCTTCGCCGCCTGCTCCGACATCTGCTTGTCCTTGATGCGCGCGGCGAGAACGCCGAGCGCCTTTTCGCGGTTCTTGTGCTGGGAGCGCGAGTCCTGGCACTCGACCACGATGCCGGTCGGCATGTGCGTCACGCGGATCGCCGATTCCGTCTTGTTGACGTGCTGACCGCCCGCTCCGGATGCGCGAAAAGTGTCGATGCGCAACTCGGCCGGGTTGAGCACAACGTCGTTTACCGCGTCGGCCTCGGGCAGTACCGCGACCGTGCACGCGGAAGTATGGATGCGGCCCTGCGCCTCGGTCGCTGGAACGCGCTGCACCCGATGCGCGCCCGACTCGAACTTGAGCTTCGAGTACACGTTCTGCCCGACGACCCGGGCGATCACCTCCTTATAGCCGCCCATCTCCGAAAGACTCTCGGAAATGATCTCGACCTGCCAACCCTGCCGCTCCGCGTAGCGCAAGTACATACGGAACAGGTCGCCGGCGAACAGCCCCGACTCGTCGCCGCCGGTTCCGGCGCGCACCTCGAGAAACGTGTTGCGATCGTCGTTGGGGTCCTTGGGCAGCAGCACTTTCTGCAGCTCGTCCTCGAGCGCATCCATGTTCGCGCGTGCCGCCTTCAGTTCCTCGTCCGCGAAGCTCTTCATGGAAGCGTCGGCCGCCATTTCCCGTGCCGCGGACGCGTCCCCCTCGGCCACGCGAAAGCGCTCGAAGAGGGCGACGATCCCGCTGAGCTCGGCGTGCTCGCGTGACAGCTTGCGAAACAGCTCCAGATCCTTGGTCGCAGTTTCCGCGGCAAGCAGCCGGTTGAGCTCTTCCAGCCTCGCGGCAAGGCTTTCGAGCTTGGTGCGTAAAGTCGACTTCACCGCGGAAAGCGCGTGACCGGTGAAGCGCGCTTAGCGCTTCACGCGAAACAGTCGGGCAATCGTATCGGCGAGCGCGCCGCGCTCGTCGCCCGGGGCCTCGTTCAGCGCCTGAGTCGGAGCATGCATCAGTTTGCTGGTCAGACCTTGCGACAGCGCCTCGAGCACCTGCTTCGGGTCCTCGCCGCGGTGAAGCATCTTCAGCGCCCTCTCAAGCTCATGCTGGCGCGCGCTCTCCGCCTGCTCGCGCAGCGCTCGGATCAGCGGTACGTGCTGGCGCGCCGACATCCAGTGCATGAACTGGCCGACCTGCGTCTCGATGATCGCCTCGGCCTGCTCGACCGACGAACGGCGGGCATCCAAATTCGCCGACACGATTCCGGAGAGGTCGTCCACGGTGTAGAGAAAGACGTCGTCGAGCTCTCCGACCTCCGGCTCGATATCGCGCGGCACCGCGAGATCGACCATGAAGATCGGGCGCCGCCGGCGCGCGCGCAGTGCGCGCTCGACCATGCCCTTGCCAAGGATCGGCAGTGACGAGGCGGTGCAGGACACGACGATGTCGTGCTCGGCGAGGTGTTCGGCGAGATTGCGCAGCTCCAGTGCGCGCCCGGAGAAGCGATGCGCAAGCCGCTCGGCGCGTTCGAGCGTGCGGTTCGCCACCGTGATGCGCTCGGGCGCCTGCGCCGCGAAGTGCGTCGCGCACAGCTCGATCATCTCGCCCGCACCGATAAAAAGGATCTTTTGCTCGCGCAGGCTCGGGAAGATGCGCGCTGCAAGCTTGACCGCTGCGGCCGCCATGGAAACGCTGTTCGCGCCGATCTGCGTCGTGCTGCGGACTTCCTTTGCCACCGCAAAGGAGCGCTGAAACAGCTTGTGCAGCACCGTACCGAGTGTTCCCGCCGCCTCCGCCGTGCGCACCGCGTCCTTGAGCTGCCCGAGAATCTGAGGCTCGCCGATCACCATCGAATCGAGGCCC
>JBFKUL010000234.1:0-5076 GCA_041635755.1 Burkholderiales bacterium
GCGCGCCAGCCGGTGCGTTTTGCTCGCTCGGCGCTCCAACGCTCGAGCGCCGCGGCGCCCAGTGCGATGCCGGCGGTCACATAGCCCACGAGCAGCAGGCCGAGATAGCAAAGAACCAGCAGCAGTGCGAGGGGCACGCCGATGCCGGTGACGGCAATCGCCACCGTCGCCGCCGGAATCACCACCAACGCGACGAAACCGAGCAGCACGCTCCAGCCGAAACGCCGACGCGCATCCCCCGCAATGCGCGCCGCGTGCTGCGGTAACGCCGCAACGAGCACGGCGCCGAGCACCATCAGGCCGGCAATCCACACCCAATACAGCGCAACCACGAAGCCTTTCACGGGCAGCTTGTCTTCCAAGTCCAGGTCGAGCGCGAAGCGCTCCACGCCGCCGCCCACCTGCGCGTCGGCATGGCGCATAAGATCCTGCCGGCTCGCATAGCGCAGCCGGCCCGCGATACGCGCGTTCGGGCCGAGCTCGATCGTGCGCCCGATCGCCTCGACGTCGCCGGCCACCGGCGCATCGATAAAGACGCGCCCGGCGGCGACCTGGAGATAGCCGTCGACCGCACCGAGCAGGTCGACCTTGCCGGCGGCGATGCTGGCGCCGCCGCCGATGCGGGCGCGCGGTCCGATCAGTACGCTGCCGCCCGCGATGCGCGCGTTGCGTACCAAGGGCGCGTTCAACGAAACCCGTCCGCCTGCGGCGTAGAGGTCCTGACCCGCGGCGGCGTCCAAGCGCACGCGTCCGCCCGCGAGCACGGCGTCACCGCCGACGGTGGCGACGACATCGACCTCGCCGCCTGCCGCGAACAGGTCCCCCGCCACCGGGCCTGACACGAGAGCGCTGCCGCGCGCCACGAAGCGGTCGGCGCCGAGCGCGTGCTCGGCGCCTTCCATCATTCGCAGCGCACCGCGTTCACGCTCATTGGCGGACACGGTAACAGCGAAAAAAATCAATGCAGCAATGGCGAAGACGCGAGGCATGGGAGCACTCCGAGGGGCGCAGCAAAACCGACCGCAAAATTGTGCCAGCGCTCGCAACGCGTGATTTGACCCACCTCAAACCGACTGCGATTGGCAGGGCCGTCAGATCCCACCGCAGATCTCCGGCAGCACCGCGCTGATCGAATCCGAGAGCACCAGGTCGGCAAGATCGTCCATCGGCGTAGGCGCCGCATTGACGATCACCACGCGCGCGCCGGCGGCTTTCGCTTCGGGCACCACGCCCGCCACCGGGTACACCTGCAGGCTCGTGCCGACAGCCAGCAGCAGGTCGCACTCGCCCGCGGCCAGCATGGCACGCGCGATGACTTCAGGCACCAGCGTCTGGCCGAACGAGATGGTGTCGCTCTTGAGGATGCCGCCGCAGCGCACACAATGCGGATCGTCTTCTCCGGCACGCACGCGCTCCAGCGCGGCCTCCATCGGCGCGCGCTCGCCGCAGCCCCAGCACATCACGCGGCGAATCGTGCCGTGCACCTCGATCACGCGCGCCGGGTCGTTGCCGGCGCGCTGGTGCAGCTCGTCGATGTTCTGGGTGATGAGCGCGTGCAGCTTGCCGCGGCGCTCGAGCGCCGCAAGCGCGCGGTGCCCGGCGTTCGGCTGCGCGCGCCACGCGGGGCTGTCGAGCCGGGCGCGCCAGGAGGCCTTGCGCACCGCATCATCGGCAAGATAGTGCTGCAGCGTCGAAAGCTTCTCGGCCTGCGGGTTCTTGGTCCAGACGCCGTTCGGACCGCGAAAATCAGGAATCCCCGAGTCGGTCGAGATGCCCGCGCCGGTAAGCGCCACCACGCGCTCGGCAGCGTCGATCCAGGTGCGTGCCCGGGCAATGGCGTCGTTCACGCTGCGCGCGCCGCGTCGACACGACCCATGAAGTGCGGTGCGATCTGGCGCAAGCGCTCGTCGGTCATGCGGCCGCTGCGCGTCATGTAGTCGTAGGCGAGCTGCCACGGTGCCTGCTGCATCTTGGCGGGAAACTCCTCGTACCAGAACGAGCTCGCGTTGGCGGCGGCGAGCAGCTTATCGACGACTGGCCGGCGTTCGCGCTCGAAGGCCGCGAGCGCCGCGGTGATGTCCTCGCCCGCCTCGCCGAAGGCGCGATCCAGGGCAATGGCATCCTCGAACGCGAGCCGCGTGCCCGAGCCGATCGAGAAGTGCACCGTGCGCAGCGCGTCGCCGAGAAGAACCACCGAGGTCGCATCCGAGACCTTGGCGCTCCAATAGCGGTTGTGGAGCAGCGGGAACTGGCGCCAGATCGACTTGTTCGACACCAGAGGGTGCCCGCCGAGATCGGGCGCGAAGACCTGCTCGCAATAAGCGCGGCTCTCTTCGTCGCTCTTGCGGTTGAGCCCCGCGGCGATCCAGGTCTGCGCGTCGCACTCGACGAGGAAGGTGCTCATCTTCGGGCTGTAGCGGTAGTGATGGGCGACAAAGGCGCCGTCCCGGTTCTCGCGGAAGGTGAGTGTCAGGCACTCGAACACTTGCGAGGTGCCGTACCAGGCGAAACGGTTCGAGAGCTTGCGCTCGTGCGGCGCGAACTGCGCCGCGTAGGTGCGGCGCACGAGCGAATTCGCGCCGTCGGCGCCCACCAGCAGGTCGGGGGCGCCGAGGTCGTCGATCAGCTCTACGGTCCGCCCGAACTGGAGCATGACGCCCGCCTCGCGGCACAGCGTCTGCAGGAACTGGTTCAGCTGCAGGCGCGCGATCGACGCATAGCCGTTGCCGTCGATGTCGATTCTCTCGTCGCGGTGCACGATGCGCTGGATCGGCCACGCCTCCATGCGCCCGGCAAGCTGGCGATGAAGATCGGGCGCGTCGCGCTCGAGAAAGCCGAGCGCGCCCTCGGAGAACACCACTCCGAAGCCGAAGGTGGCATCCGCCGGGTTCTGCTCGATCACCTCGATGTGCCAGGCAGGATTGCGCCGCTTGACGAGCAGCGAAAAGAGCAGCCCGGCCGGGCCTGCGCCGAGAATCTTGATCTTCATGGTCGCCCCTAGTTTAACGGCTCGGAGCGCGTACGACCTCAAGCCGCGTTAGACTCGCGCGGGGTCGAGAAAAAAAGCATGACCGCTATTCGCGAATGGCTGCAGGGGCTCGGGCTCCGCGAGTACGCGGAACAGTTCGAGCGCGAGCGCATCGACCTGGTCGCGCTGCAGCATCTGTCTGACGCCGAGCTGAAGGAACTCGGGCTGCCGATGGGTCCGCGAGTCCGCATCCGCAACGCGATCCGCGCCCTTGCCGCGCCGCCGCCGCCCGAGGAGCCTGCCGCGCCTGCCCCTTCCGCACAGACGGAGCCCGACGACACCGTCGGCGGTACGGCGCGCGCCGAGCGCCGCCAGCTTACCGTCATGTTCTGCGACCTCGTGGGCTCGACCAGCCTCGCCGAGCAGCTCGATCCGGAAGAGCTACGCGATTTGATGCGTGCCTATCAGTCGGCCTGCGGGGGGGCGGTCGAGCGCTTCGAGGGGCACGTCGCCCAGTATCTCGGCGATGGGCTGATGGTCTACTTCGGCTGGCCCCAGGCACACGAGGACGACGCGGAGCGCGCCGTTCGCGCCGCGCTCGACATCCTGCGCGCGGTGAAGGAAGTGCCCTCGCCCGCCCCACTTCGCGTGCGGGTCGGCATCGCCACCGGGGCCGTCGTGGTAGGCGGAACGGGGGCGGGCGACGCCTCGGTGCCCAAGGTCGCGGTCGGCGAGACCCCGAATCTCGCGTCGCGCGTGCAGAGCCTCGCCGGCCCGGACGAGATCGTGATCGCCGCGACGACGCAGCGCATCGTCGGCGAAACCTTCGAGCTGCACGACATGGGCGAGCACGCGCTGCGTGGCATCGTCGAGCCGACGCGTACCTTCCGCGTGCTCGGCGCGGGACGCGTCGAGGGTCGCTTTGAGGCGGCGCATGGCCGCGGGGCGACGCCGCTCGTGGGCCGGGAAAGCGAGCTCGCCCTGCTGCTCGCGCGCTGGCGCCACGCCGCCGAGGGCGAGGGCCAGGTGATCGTGCTCTCCGGCGAGCCCGGCGTGGGTAAGTCGCACATCGCGCGCACGCTGCGCAGCCAGCTCGAAGGCACCGAGCACGGCTTTCTGAGCTACCAGTGCTCACCGTTTTTCACCAATACCGCGTTTCATCCCATCATCGAGCACCTGAAGCGCGCCGCCGGCTTCGCGGAGGAAGAGCCCGTCGAATCGAAGCTCGCCAAACTCGAGTCGCTGCTCGCGCGCGTGGGTGGCCCCTCGCCCGACGCCGCGCCGGTCCTCGCCGCGCTGGTCTCGCTTCCAGCGGAAGAGCGCTACCCGCGGCTCGAGCTTTCGGCGCCGCAGCTCAAGGCGCGCACCATCGAACTGATCATCGAGCATGTCCTCTACATTGCCCGGAGCGCGCCGGTGCTGGTGTTGTTCGAGGATGCGCACTGGGTCGATCCCAGCACGCGCGAGCTGCTCGACCAGCTCGTCGAGCGCATCGCCGAGGCGCGGGTGACGCTGGTCGTGACCCACCGACCAGAATTCGAACCCGGCTGGGGCGCGCATGCGCACGTCACGCAGCACTCGCTCAACCGTCTGACGAAGCGCCAGTGCGCGCTGCTCGCGGAGCGCATCGCGCAGAAAGGACTGCCTGCCACGCTCGTTGCGCAGATCGTCGAGAAGACCGACGGCGTTCCGCTGTTCGTCGAAGAGCTGACCAAGGCCGTGGTCGAATCCGGCGCGCTGGTCGATGTCGGCGATCGCTTCGAACTGTCCGGCGCTCTGGATGCACTGCGCATCCCCGCCACGCTGCAGGATTCGCTTATGGCGCGGCTCGACCGCCTTCTGCCGGCGAAGGAAATCGCGCAGATCGGCGCTGCAATTGGCCGCGAGTTCGGCTACGAGCTGCTCGCGGCAGTCTCGCCGATGCAGGAGCCGGCGCTCGGCGAAGCGCTTGCGAGCTTCGTGCGCTCTGGCCTGATCTACCAGCGCGGCCTCCTGCCGCATGCGGTCTTCGTCTTCAAGCACGCGCTGGTGCAGGACGCCGCCTATGATTCGCTGCTCAAGCGCAAGCGGGCCGAGCTGCACGAGCGCATTGCGCGCGCGCTCGAGAC
>JBFKUL010000235.1:0-5070 GCA_041635755.1 Burkholderiales bacterium
TATCGCTCAGGCGCTTGAGCGCGACCTCGAGGGAGTTTGTGGGGTAGTCGGACATCGACCCAATTGTGCAGGTTGCACAATCAGTATGAGGATTTATCAGCAGTTCGTCCAATGCAAGGTGTCTTCGTTGGGAATAATCTCTAATCGCCATGGGAAGAGCGATGCTTGCGGAAGCGGCGCTTCCAAGCCGCTGCGCGATCGGTTCTACCGGTATTGCGGCAAAAACCGAACCTGAAACAGGAGAATCTGAAAATGGCGAAGTATCTTTTCGTGTATCACGGCGGCGGTCGACCCGAGTCGAAGAAAGAACAAGAGCAGGTGATGGCGGCCTGGGGCAAGTGGTTTGGCTCCATGGGCAGCGCAGTGGTCGATGGAGGAAACCCAGTCGGGCAATCCTCTACGGTTCAAAGCAGCGGTAAGGTCGTCAACAACGGTGGTGCGAATCCGGCCAGCGGCTACAGCCTGATCGAGGCACCGAGTCTCAATGACGCGCTGGCCAAAGCAAAGGGCTGCCCCATTCTTACGGCGGGGGGATCCGTCGAAGTCGCCGAAGCGATCGACATGTAAGAAAGCACGCCCGGCCGTTCGACCGTATGGGAACGCTGCTGGGCGGGCATCGCACGTGAGCGGACCTTTTTTGGGTCCGCTTTGTGCTACGCCTTGTTCGGCTTCCGGAGCGCGGCGAACACGCGCTTCACCTGGTCTGCCCCTTGCGACCGCCGCGGGCGAATGCGCGCCCGCGCGGGCTTACTTCTTGGTGAGCTTCGTGACGTTAGGCAGGCGGATCGGCTCGAGCGTTTCATATGCGCGCGATGCGCGCAGCACCAGCGCATCGGCATAACGCGGCCCGACGATGTGAAGGCCGACCGGCAGCCCCGCCTTGGTGAAGCCGCAGGGGATCGAGGCGGCCGGCTGCTGGGTCAGATTGAACGGATAGGAAAAGGGAGACCAATCCGTCCAGCGGCGCTCCTTGAGCATGTCGGCGACTTCCTTGCCGGCCTCGAAGGCCACCAGCGGCAACGTCGGCGTGAGCAGCAAATCGTACTTCTCGTGAAAGTTGTTCATGTGCAAGCCGAGCGCGGCGCGCTTTTGCACCGCGTCGACCAATTCGAGCATGCCCAGCTTCGCGCCCTGCGCCGCGACCTCGACCAGGCCCTGGTCCATCTTCGCTTTTTGCTCGGCGCTGAAATTTTTCAGCAAGTAAGCTGCGCCCGAGAACCAGTGCGCGCGGAAGATCGGCTCCGCGTTCTCGAAGCCGGGGTCGGTCTCCTCGACGTGCGCGCCGAGCTCGGCGAAGCGCAACGCCGCGGCTTTCGTTAGCGCGGCAATCTCCCGATCGACCGTGGCATAGCCAAGGTTGGCCGAGTAGGCGATGCGTAGCCCCCGTACGCCCTCTTCGAGCCCGACGCGGTAGTCGCGCGCGTCTTGGGGCAGCGCGAACCAGTCGCGCGCATCGGGTTGCGAAAGCACGTTCAACATCAGCGCGGCGTCGCTCACCGTGCGCGTCATCGGCCCGACGTGCGCCACGGTGCCGAAGGGTGACGCGGGCCACGCCGGCACGCGTCCGAACGAGGGTTTGAGCCCGAACAGGCCGGTAAACGAGCAGGGGATACGAATCGAGCCGCCGCCGTCGGTGCCGACGGTGAGGGCGCCCATGCCCGCCGCGACTGCGGCCGCGCTGCCGCCGGAGGAGCCACCCGGGGTCATCTTCGGGTTCCACGGATTGCGCGTGATGCCGGTCAGCGGATTGTCGGTGACGCCCTTCCAGCCGAATTCGGGCGTGGTGGTCTTGCCCAGGAGCACCGCGCCATGCTCGCGCAGGCGCGCCACCGCCGGCGCATCGTCCTTCCACTGCCCTTTCGCGTTGATCGTCTTCGAACCGCGCAGCGTTGGCCAGCCCTTGGTGAGGAGCAGGTCCTTGATCGAGGTCGGCACGCCATCGAGCAGTCCCTTCGGCTCACCCTTCGCCCAGCGCGCTTCCGAGAACTTCGCCGCGTCGAGCGCCGCCTTGGCATCGACGAGGCAGAACGCATTGAGCACCGGATCGAGCTTTTCGATGCGTGCGAGTACGGCCTTGGTCACCTCCACTGGCGACGCCTGCTTGGTGCGATAAAGCTGCAGCAGCTCGCTCGCGGAAAGGGCGCACAGGTCGGTTTTCATGCTTCGCCTCCGGGGACGGAACCGTATTCTAGGTCGGTGCGCGCACTGCGCCGCGCGCCATTTCGCTGCGGGAATTAACGCGGCCAGCGTGCGAGGTCGGCCTCGGTGCCAAGCAGCCACATTCCGCCGAGCACCTTGGGCAGTCGAACAATGGCGAAACCGGCATTGCGACGCACCTCCAGCGACTCGCCGGCGCAGATCGCCGCAAAGCCGATCGGATCGCGGCAGCCCAAGGCGTAGCCGGCGAGCGAAGGCGCCTGCGGCGCTTCGCCGAGCAGCGCCTTCCAGTCCTCGCGCCGGGCCACCAGCAGTGCGCCGCGCGCCATGTTGAGGCGCACGAAGTTGCCGGCGGGTGCCGGCAGGATGCCGGCAAAACGCGCGTACCGAGCGGCCACCTCCATCGGTTCCTCGGCGACGATAAAGGCGGCGGCGAGCGCCGTAACCCCATTCGGGTGTGCGACGTAGCGCGGCTGCCACAGGCATTCCGGCGTCAGGTGCTCGACGAACTGCACGCGGCCCTCGGGCATCTTCTCCGGCGGCACGCGCACGACGCCGAAGCGCGCGAGCTGCATGCCGCCGCCCTCGACCTCGACCTCGCGCTCGAGACGCACAAAGGGCAGCGGCTCGAAGCCGTGGCGCGCAAGACGAGCATGCTCTTCCTGCGCGGCCGGCGAGCCGAAGGCGAGCAGATGAGCGCCGCGGTAACGCGCCATCTGCTCGCGCATGCGTCGCGACACCTCGGTATCGACCGTCGGGTTGAGAAACTCGAGGTAGCCTTGCTCGAGCATCACGTTGCGGTTCTCCGCGCCCGCCGGCACCGCGCGACCCTCGGTGTCGCGGTTGATCTGCGACGAGAGCGGCGTCACGGCGAAGCCGAGGCGCTCAAGCATCGTCGCGGCCGCCTCGACATCGTCAACGAAATGCGAAACGTGATCCAGGTACAGGCTGCCGACGGGTGGGCGTTGTCGTTCGGCGGGTGATTTCGACACGAGGCTGTTCTTTAGGCGGGGCGACGGTGCAATAATAACCGCATGAACAAACCCTCCGAGTCCCGCGTTGCGACGCTCAGCGGCGCCGAAGCCGTGGTGGAGATGCTCAGGGCGCACGGCGTCGAGATCGTTTTCGGACTGTGCGGCGACACCAGCCTCCCGTTCTACGATGCGCTGGCGCGCCTGCCGCACGGCATGCGCCACGTGCTGACCCGCGACGAGCGCTCGGCCGCCTACATGGCCGACGGCTACGCCCGGGTCTCGGGCAAGGTCGGCGTATGCGAGGGCCCGTCGGGCGGCGGCGCGACCTACATCCTGCCGGGACTGGTCGAGGCGAACGAGTCCTCGGTCCCGGTGCTGGGAATCACCACCGACATCGCGGTCGGCTCGCGCGGGCGCTATACGCTGACCGAGCTCGATCAGGGTGCCTTGATGCGTCCGCTCACCAAGTGGAACGCGGTTCTCAATCGTGCCGCCGACATTCCGCGCGTGATGCGCGCAGCGTTCAACCAGATGACCACCGGGCGCCCGGGCGCGGCGCACATCGCGCTGCCCTATGACGTGCAGAACGGCGCCGTCGACCGCGCCGACGTGTGGGGCGACCCGAGCCTCGGCCAGTATCCGTCGCGCCGCGTCGCGCCCGACGCCTTCTACGTCGAGCTTGCCGCAAAACTGCTGCGCGGCGCGAAGAACCCGCTGTTCATCTGCGGCGGCGGCGTGGTGATCTCCGGCGGCGAGAACGAGCTGATCGAGCTTGGCGAGCGGCTCTCGGCGCCGGTGGCGACCACGATCAGCGGCCAGGGTTCGATCCCGGACGATCATCCGCTCGCAGTCGGTGTGGTCGGCTCGAATGGCGGCACGCCCGAGACGCGCTCGATCGTCGATCGCGCCGACCTGGTGATCTTCATCGGTTGCCGGGCGGGCTCGGTGACCACCGAGCGCTGGCGCCATCCCGCGCCAGGACAGGTGAAGGTGATCCACCTCGACATCGATCCGGCGGTGATCGGGACCAACTACCGCGTCGATGTGCCGCTGGTGGGCGACGCGAAGCTCGCGCTTGCGGCGCTGAACGAATTGCTGGAAAGCGGTGCGCATCCGGTGAAGCGCCCGCTCGATGCCGCGGCGGTGCACAAGGCGAAGGAGCAGAAGTTCGCCAAGTTCAATGCGCTTGCCGCTTCCGACGAGACGCCGATCAAGCCCGAGCGTGTCGTCGCCGAGCTGGCAAAGGCGCTGGATCCGGAGGCGATCGTGGTCGCCGACCCTGGCACGCCCTGTCCCTACCTGTCGGCGTACTTTCCGGTGCGCGGCACCGGGCGGCGGCTGTTCTCGAACCGCGCGCACGGCGCGCTCGGTTACTCGATGTCGGCGGCGGTCGGCGCGCATTTCGGCCGTCCGCACGTGAAGTGCATTTCGGTCATGGGCGATGGCAGCTTCGGCTTCACTTCGGGCGAGCTCGAGACCATCGTGCGCCACAAGCTGCCGATCACCTTCCTCGTCATCTCGAACGGCGTTTACGGATGGATCAAGGCGGGGCAGAAGACCGGCTTTCAGCAGCGCTACTTCTCGGTGGATTTCGAGACCACCGATCACGCCGCGGTCGCCTCGGCTTACGGTGTGAAGAGCTGGCGCGTCACCGAGCCTAAGGCGCTCGGCAAGGCGCTCACGGCGGCGCTCTCGCACAGCGGCCCGAGCCTCGTGGACATCGTCTGCCAGCCTCTGCACGAAGCCAGGGCGCCGGTCTCGGAGTGGGTGGCCTGAGATGGCGAAGCGGCGTCATGGAGCAGTGAAGCAGCGCCAAGGGATGGCGACGAGACGCCATGGGATGGCGACGAAGCGTCATGGGATGGCGAATGGACGTCATGCGCCCGATGCGCTCGTCGAGCGCAGCCACCACGATATGGGAGGGCTGCCCGCGGGCAAA
>JBFKUL010000236.1:0-5039 GCA_041635755.1 Burkholderiales bacterium
GGCATTACGGACCCGGGCGCAATCTCGCGCGTGCTCCACAAGCAGCGACGCGAGCTGGAAGCGATCTCCGCGCTCGATTTTTTTCCCGGCGCCGCACGCGATCGCGCCCAGCAGACGCTTGCCGACGCCGAACTGGCGGTGCAGAAGCTGCTCTTTCCCGCTGGCATGCCGCGCGCGCAGGGGCGAGCGCCGCGCGTGCTCGGCCGCACTTGGGCGACCCGCAAGCCGCTCTGGGCCGACCGGCTGGGCTGTGCGTGGCTGATTCGTCGCTTCATCGATCCCGAGGCGAGCCTGCGCTGGCTCGAGAAAGGCGAGTCCTGTCCCACCAACGCGATCGACTTTGCCTACGACGGCGCGCGCTATGCGAACCGCGACGGGCGCGTAACTTTCGAGGAGATGGTGGAACAATTTGGCCTGTCGTCGCATGCGGCGCTCGGCAGGATCGGCGCCATCGTGCGCTCGCTCGAGCAGCACGACCGACCGGTTCCGGAGGCGGCGGGCGTGCAAACGCTGCTGCAGGGCGGCAAGCGCCGCGCGACCGGCGAGGATGAGCTGCTGCGCGAGGCGGAGAAAACGTTCGATCTGCTGTTCGACGCTTTCTGAGCGCCGCGGCGCACCGTCAGCGGCGCTTTTCGCGCAACTCCTCGCTATGCCGCGCGCGCAGTTCCTTGAGTCGCGCCTCGACCGCGGAGAGCTGATAGAAATCGCCATCGCCCGCGGCACGCGCGAGCTGCAGCTGCTCGATCGCCGCGGGCAGACTGCCCTGCAGCACGTAGAGCTCGGCCTGCGACTGGTGCTGCAGCAGCCGCCGGCCCAGCGCGGCGTAGGTCTGCGCCTGCAGCCGAATCAGGCGTGCGTCGCGTGGGTGCATGCGCAGCTGCTCACCGATCAGCGCGATCGCGGCCTCGTTGCGCCCGGCCTCCTGCAGCGCGCTTGCCGTATCGTAGGCGAGAAAGCGCCGGTTCGGGAATTTCGTCATTGCCTCGCGAAGCGTCGCGAGCGCCGCCTCGCGCTGCCCGAGCGCGCGCTGCACGCGCGCGGCGAGGGATTCGATCATCGGGCTCGACGCTTTGGTGGCGCGCAACCGGTCGAGCTCGGCCGCCGCCTGGCGCGGCTCCTCGGCTCGCAGCAACGCGCTGACCAGGCCATAGCGTGCCGCGGCCTCGCTCGCGTAGCGCCGGTCACGCAGTGCGGCTGAAATCTGCGTGACAGCCTCTTTCGCGTCGCCGGTTTCGGCGCGCAGCTTCGCGCGCACCAGATGGAACTCGAGGCTGTCCAGGCGCTGCCGGTACTGGAGCGTCGCGGCGCGCCCTTCGACGTCCGCGATGCGCTCGCTCGTCACCGGATGGGTGCGCAGGTAGCTCGGCACCGAGCCGTCGTCGGCAACGCGCGTCTGGCGCTGCAGCTTGTCGAAGAACACGCCCATGGCGCGCGCATCGAACCCGGCCTCGGAAAGCGTCTGCATGCCAATACGGTCGGCTTCACGCTCGAAGTCGCGGGTGTAATTGAGCTGCGACTGGATGGCGCCGGCCTGCACCGCGGCCGCGGCCCCGCCCGCGAGGTCGGGACGCGAGCGCCCGAGCAGGATCGCCGCGGCGATCGCGGCCAGCGCCGGGACCGCCAGCTGCTGCTGCGCGCCGATCAGGCGCGCGATATGGCGCTGGGTGACATGCGCAATCTCATGGGCGAGGACCGCGGCCAACTCGGACTCGCTTTCGGCCGCCAGCAGGAGCCCGGTGTGCACGCCGATAAAGCCTCCGGGCAGTGCGAACGCGTTGATCGATGGATCGCGCATGGCGAAGAACTCGAAGTCCTGGCGGACCTGCGGCGCACCGGCGAGCAGCGCCACGCCGAGGCGCTCGAGATAGTCGACGATCTCCGGTTCGTCGAGATAGCTGCGGTCGCGCGAGCGGATGTCGCGCATGATGCTTTCGCCGACGGTGCGCTCCATCTGCGGCGTAAGCGTGGCGTCCGCGGTGCCACCGAGATCCGGCAGCGTCTGCGCCCACGCCCCGGGCAGGGCGATGACCGCAACCAAGAGAGCGGAAGAAACCAGTCTGCGCACCCCGATATGATAGCGTTCCGGAGGTCGAGTTCCGTTCACGCGGGGAGATGCAGCTGGCGGCGAAATCCAAACGTGTGCTGACGCATTTCGATGGCGCCGGGCGCGCGCATATGGTCGACGTCGGCGCCAAGGCGCGCACCCACCGCGTAGCCGTGGCTTCGGGCCGCATCGCGATGCAGCGCTCGACGTTGCGCATGATCGCATCGGGCACCGCCAAGAAGGGCGACGTGCTCGGCATCGCGCGCATCGCCGCGATCCAGGCGGCCAAGCGCACTGCGGAGCTGGTACCGCTCGCGCATCCGATCGCGCTGACGCGCGTGGCGGTCGAGTTTGCGCTGCAGGACCGGCCTCCATGCGTGAAGGTCGTGACGCGCGTCGAATGCCGCGGCCAGACCGGCGTCGAGATGGAAGCGCTGACCGCTGCGGCGGTTGCCCTGCTGACCATTTACGATATGGCGAAGTCGGTCGATCGCGGCATGTCGCTGCATGACGTGCAGCTCGAGGAAAAGCGCGGCGGCAAGTCCGGGCGTTTTCGACGCGCCTCCCCCAGCGACTGATTCGGCCGACACATGAGACGATAAATACAATTGATTTTTTGGGGCTTTTCTAATACCCGCACAGCCGTTACTATCAAAAACTGAGGGTTTTCGCGCGGCAATCGATTTTCCGAGGCGCGTCAGAACCAATGCCCCCACGGGGGAGTCGAAAAGCAGCGTGCCCGCGCAGTCGCGGGTGAACGCGGTGATGGATCG
Organism: Burkholderiales bacterium; assembly: GCA_041635755.1. Taxonomy (GTDB): domain Bacteria; phylum Pseudomonadota; class Gammaproteobacteria; order Burkholderiales; family SG8-39; genus JBFKUL01. The sequence goes on from JBFKUL010000236.1 coordinate 2,818, forward strand.
CGCCGGGCCCCTGGTCCGGGCAATACTGGAGGAGGAGTCAATGCACGTGGAACGTAGACGGGTGCTGAAGGGCGCCGGCGCTACCGGGGCGCTTGCGCTCGCGGCTGCGGCCGGGCTGCTAAAGCCGGAACGGGTACTGGCGGCCGCCTGGCCGAAGAACGCCTTCGACGCCAAATCGGCCGACGACGCACTGAAAAGCCTGGGCGCGTCGAGCGCCGTCGAGAGCAAGGACGTGTTGATCGAGGCGCCGCAGATTGCCGAGAACGGCTCGGTGGTGCCGATCGAGGTTACCAGCAACGTGCCGGGCACCAAGTCGATCATGGTGTTGATCGAGAAGAATCCCCACCCGCTCGCCGGGCAATTTCATTTCATGGAGGGCGCGGTGCCCTTCGTCAAGCTCAACGTCAAGATGGGCGAGTCCTCCAATATCCGCGTCGTTGCGGAGGCCGGCGGCAAGCATTACGTCGCCACCAAGGAGGTCAAGGTCACCATCGGCGGTTGCGGCGGATAACAGGAGGAGACCGAACATGGCAGACCCGATGAAAGCCCGCGCGTCGATGAAGGGCGATGTCGCCGAGATTCGCGTACTGATGGGCCATCCGATGGAGACCGGTGATCGCAAGGGCTCGGACGGCAAGCCGATTCCGCGTCATTTCATCCAGAACGTCACCGTCAAGCTGAACGGCAAGACGGTCGTGGAGGGCAACATCAGCCAGGCCGTATCGCGCAACCCGGTGTTCTCGTTCCGCGTCAAAGGCGCAAAGGCCGGCGACAAGGTCGAGATCAGCTGGCTCGATAACAAGGGCGCGACCAACAAGACCGACGCGGCGATCGCCTGAGCAACGACGAACCGGACGCTGGTACGCGTCCGGCGGTGAAAAACAACCAAGGAGGAGGTTGCGATGCGTGCACTTCAACGCAACGCGCTGCTGACGGCGACGGCGCTGGCCCTTGTGGCCGCGCCGGCACTCGCGCAGGACGAGAAAAAGGAAATCCAGAAGTACCAGCAGATGCTCACCGAGGGCAGCCCGGTCGAGCTGTTTGAGCTGCAGGGCGAGGCGCTGTGGAACAAGCCACAGGGACCGAAGAACGCCTCGCTCCAGAAGTGCGACCTCGGGCAAGGCCCAGGCGTCGTCAAGCGCGCGTACGCCACGATGCCCCGCTATTTCGCCGACGCGGATCGCGTCATGGACCTCGAGACGCGGCTCGTCCACTGCATGATGACACTTCAGGGACGCACGTTCGACGAGATCACCAAGCGCGTGTTCGGCAACGCCGATCGGCCCTCCGAGATGGAGTTGATCGTATTCTACGTGGTGGGCCAGTCGCGTGGCGTCAAGATGGCGGCGCCGGTCTCTCACCCGAAGGAAAAGGAATCGGTCGGGCTCGGCAAGAAGATCTTCTTCTACCGCGCCGGCGCGTGGGACTTTTCCTGCGCCTCGTGCCATGGCGAGGAGGGCAAGCGCATTCGCATGCAGGATCTTCCGATCCTGAGCGACCCTTCGGGCGCGCGCTCTTATGCGACTTGGCCCGCCTACCGGGTCTCCAACAGCGGCTTGCACACCATGCAGTGGCGCATCAACGATTGCTACCGGCAGATGCGCTTCCCGGAGCCGAACTTCACGTCGGAGGCGACGGTCGCGCTGACGCACTACATGGCGGTGGTCGCCAAGGGTGAGCCGTATGACGGCCCCGGCACCAAGCGCTAAAGGGGGAACGCCATGACCAGCAGATTCAAGTTCATTTCCGTCGCTGTCGTCGGCGCGGCGCTGACCGCGGCCTGCGCCAGCATTCCCGAGCCGAGCACGGAGAAAGTCGCCGCGGTCTACAAGCGCGACTTCCACGCGCGTGGTCAGGCCAAGATCGATTGGGTCGTGCAAGACGAGGTGCAGAGGATCTGCACCGAGACCGACGATCGGCCGCCCGCCGAGGTGGCCAAGCGGCTCGAGGCGGAGCAGATGAAGACCGTCAAGTTTCCCGAGGGCAGTCTAATCGGCGACTGGAAGAACGGCCACAAGATCGCGGCGAGCGGCCGCGGCATGACCTGGCGCGACAAGCCCGACGCCGAGAACGGCGGCAGTTGCTACAACTGCCATCAGCTCGCCCCCGAGGAGCAGTCCTACGGCACGCTCGGCCCGAGCCTGAAGGGTTTCGGCAAGGTGCGCGGCAACAGCATGGAAATTCAGCGTTACGCGTACGGCAAGATCTACAACTCGAAGGCC
>JBFKUL010000237.1:0-5000 GCA_041635755.1 Burkholderiales bacterium
GCAGACCCTTGTCGATGAATACCTTGTGCGTAAACGGATCGCGGTTCGAATAAAGGATTTCGGCCGGCATGGCGCGATTGGCGAGCTGCTCGGCGGCACCGATCAGCTTTCTCAACTGGGCGGCCTCGGCCGAGACGGCTTGGAAGCGCTGCGCATCGCGCGAGGCGCTGAGCAGCCGCTCGCGCAGGCGCTCATTCTCCTCGACGAGCGCCGCCTGCGTGGAAAAGTAGCCCGCAACGCGTTCGGCGAGCACCACGGGTGCGGTCGCGACGACCTGCAGCGGATAGGCGACGAGCGCGAGTCCGCTGCGCAGCGTTTCCGCGTAACGGAAGCGCGCGTCGAGCACCAGCAGCGCCAGCGACATCGAAGCGAAGAAAGCCAGGCGTACGAGTGGAGCGGGTCCGCGCTTGAAGAACGGCGGCGGGGTGTGCTCCATTACAGCGGCTGCGCGATGCGGGCCGCCCTCAGCGAGTTCAGCTGCTCACTCGCCACGGGCCGCCCGACGCAGGCTCACTCGTTAGTGAAGATCGGGCCGAAGTGCTCCATCTTCTCGAGCGCCTTGCCCGAGCCGCGCACCACGCAGGTGAGCGGATCTTCGGCGACGATGACCGGCAGCCCGGTTTCCTCCATCAGCAGACGGTCGAGGTCGCGCAGCAGCGCGCCGCCGCCCGTGCAGACCATGCCCTTCTCGGCGATGTCGGCACCGAGCTCGGGCGGGGTCTGCTCGAGCGCGGACTTGACCGCGGAGACGATCTGGTTGAGCGGCTCGGTGAGCGCTTCGAGAATCTCGTTCGAGCTGATGGTGAAGCTGCGCGGAATGCCTTCGGCGAGGTTGCGGCCCTTCACTTCCATTTCACGCACCTCGCTGCCGGGGAATGCAGAGCCGATCTCCTTCTTGATGAGCTCGGCGGTGGTCTCGCCGATCAGCATGCCGTAGTTGCGGCGGATGTAGTTGATGATCGCTTCGTCGAACTTGTCGCCGCCTACGCGCACCGAGCCGGAATACACCATGCCGCCGAGCGAGATCACCCCCACCTCGGTCGTGCCGCCGCCGACGTCGACCACCATCGAGCCGGTGGCTTCCGCGACCGGCAGGTCGGCGCCGATCGCCGCCGCCATCGGCTCCTCGATCAGGTACACCTGTCCTGCGCCGGCGCCGATCGCGCTTTCGCGGATCGCGCGGCGCTCGACCTGCGTCGAGCCGCAGGGCACGCAGATGATGATGCGCGGGGAGGGCGAGAACAGCTTGTTGTCGTGCACCTTCTTGATGAACTGCTTGAGCATCTGCTCGGTCACGGTGAAATCGGCGATCACGCCGTCCTTCATCGGGCGGATGGCCACGATGTTGCCTGGCGTTTTGCCGAGCATCAGCTTCGCTTCCCTGCCCACCGCCTGAATGGTTTTCTTTCCGCTCGGTCCGCCTTCCTGGCGGATCGCGACCACCGACGGCTCGTCGAGCACGATGCCCTTGCCGCGTACGTAGATCAGTGTGTTCGCGGTGCCAAGGTCGATCGCGAGATCGTTGGAGAAGTAACTGCGCAGGAATCCGAACATGGGGGTCGCCAAGTTGCTGTTTCCGAGTGCCCTAGTGTTATGCCTTAACACCTTCCGCTAAGGGCCGATCCCGGCAGCGCTTCTGGCGCCGAGAACGCCGTCGATTCAGGGCCGTATGATACCCTAAGGCCTGCCCGCGTATAGTCCGCAGGCGGGCATTTTTCCGCACCGCAATGTCACTTTCCCACGACGAGGTCAAACGCATCGCCCGGCTCGCCCGCATCGCGGTGAGCGAGTCCGAGCTCGAGGCCGTGCAGGCGCAATTGAACCGCGTGCTCGGGCTGATCGACCAGATGCAGGCGGTCGACGCGAAGGGCATCGAGCCCATGGCGCACGCGCTGGATCTCGTGCAGCGCCTGCGTGCCGACGATGTCACGGAAACGGACCGGCACGAGCAGTTCCAGGCGGCGGCGCCCGCGATCGAGCGGGGCCTGTACCTGGTGCCGAAAGTCATCGAATAGCCGGTCGGACCCCCGGCCGCTTCCCGTCATCCCCGGCCGTTCCCGTCGCCGCTGCCCCAACCGCGATTCTCGTGCTCAACGCCACCCTACGAGAGCTTGCCGATGCCCTTGCCGCCGGTAAAGTCAGCAGCGTCGAGCTGACGCAGCTGTTTCTTGCGCGCATTCGCAAGCTGAACGGCCAGCTCAACGCCTTTCTCACCCTGGACGAGGAAAGAAGTCTTGGCGAGGCGCGGCGGGCCGACGACGCGCGCGCCCGGGGCAAGGCCGGCCCGCTCGCCGGCATCCCGGTCGCGCACAAGGACATCTTCTGCACGGCGGGACTGCGCACGACCTGCGGCTCGCGCATGCTGGAAAATTTCGTGAGCCCCTACGATGCGCACGTGATCGAGCAATTCGCGGCCGCCGGCACGGTGCTGCTCGGCAAGACCAACATGGACGAGTTCGCCATGGGCTCGTCGAACGAGACGTCCCACTTCGGCCCGGTCAGGAACCCCTGGGACACAGGGCGGGTACCCGGGGGCTCCTCGGGCGGCTCGGCCGCCGCGGTCGCCGCGCGCCTCGCGCCGGCGGCCACCGGCACCGACACGGGCGGGTCGATCCGCCAGCCTGCGGCGCTCACCGGCGTATGCGGCATGAAGCCGACTTACGGCCTGGTGTCGCGCTTCGGCATGATCGCGTTCGCCTCGTCGCTCGATCAGGCCGGCCCGATGGGCAAGAGCGCCGAGGACCTGGCGCTGCTGCTGAATGTCATGACCGGGTTCGACGCCCGCGACTCGACCAGCATCGAGCGCCCCAAGGAGGACTACACACGGGACTCGAACATCAACCTGAAAGGCCTGCGCATCGGGCTGCCCAGGGAGTTCTATGGTGAGGGGCTCGAGCCGGGCGTGCGCCGCGCGGTGGACGAAGCGCTGCGCTGGTACGCCGCGCAGGGCGCGAAGTCGGTCGAGATCGAATTGCCCAACTCGAAGCTCGCGGTGCCGGTGTACTACGTCATTGCGCCCGCCGAAGCGTCCTCGAACCTGTCGCGCTTCGACGGCGTGCGCTACGGTCACCGCGCCAAGGCATTCCACGATCTCATCGACATGTACTGCCGCACACGCGCCGAGGGCTTCGGCGCCGAGGTCAAACGCAGGATCCTGATCGGCACCTACGTGCTCTCGCACGGGTACTACGACGCCTATTACTTGCAGGCGCAGCGCCTGCGCCGCCTGATCGCGCGCGATTTTGCCGCGGCTTTCGAGCGCTGCGACGTCATCATGGGCCCGACCGCCCCGGGCACCGCCTTCGCCCTTGGAGCGAAGACCGAAGACCCGGTGCAGATGTACCTGAACGATATCTTCACGATTCCGGCGCCGCTCGCCGGCTTGCCGGGACTGTCGATTCCGTGCGGCTTCGACGAAAAGGGTCTGCCAGTCGGCTTGCAGCTGATGGGCAACTACTTCTCGGAGGCGAAGCTGCTCGGCGTCGCGCACCGCTACCAGCAGGCCACGGACTGGCATTTGCGCGTGCCCACGGAGACGCCGCTGTGAGGGCCGCGCCATGAGCTGGGAGATCGTCGTCGGCATCGAGACCCACACGCAGCTCGCCACCAAGAGCAAGATTTTCTCTGGCGCGGCGAACGCGTTCGGCGCCGCCCCGAACACGCAGGCTTCCGCAGTGGATATCGCGTTACCCGGCGTTCTGCCGGTGCTCAACCGTGCGGCGGTCGAGCACGCGCTGCGTCTCGGCATCGCGATCGGCGCCACGATCAACCGGCGCTCGATCTTCGCGCGCAAGAACTACTTCTACCCCGACCTGCCAAAGGGCTACCAGATCAGCCAGTACGAGATTCCGATCGTGGCCGGCGGCTCGCTCTCGGTCGTTCTGCCCTCCGGCGTGAAGAAGGTGCGCATCACGCGTGCGCACCTCGAGGAGGACGCCGGCAAATCGCTGCATGAAGACTTTCACGGCCTTTCCGGCATCGACCTCAACCGCGCCGGCACACCTCTGCTCGAGATCGTTTCGGAGCCCGACTTGCGCGGCGCGCAGGAGGCGGTCGCCTACGCGCGTACGCTGCATGCGCTCGTGGTGTGGATCGGCATCTGCGACGGCAACATGCAGGAGGGATCGTTTCGCTGCGACGCCAACGTGTCGGTGCGCCGCGCCGGCGAGCCCCTCGGCACGCGCACCGAGATCAAGAACCTGAACTCATTCCGGTTCATCGAGCGTGCCATCGAGTTCGAGGCGCGCCGCCAGATCGAGCTGCTCGAGGACGGCGGCGCCGTAGTGCAGGAAACGCGCCTGTACGATCCCGAGCGCGACGAGACCCGTGCCATGCGCACCAAAGAGGAGGCGCACGACTACCGCTACTTCCCCGACCCCGACCTGCTGCCGCTGGTAGTGCGAGAGGAAGACATCGAGAGCCTGCGCCGGGCGATGCCCGAGCTGCCCGAGGCGCGCCGCGCCCGTTTTGAGCGCGAGTACGCACTGCCGGCGGCGGAGGCGGCCAAGCTGACCGCCTCGCGCGCCGCCGCGGATTACTTCGAGGCGCTGGTCAAAGCCTCGGGCGCCGAGCCGCGGCTTGCCGCCAACTGGCAGACGGGCGAGCTTGCCGCCGCGCTCAACCGCGAGGCGCGCGACATTGCGTCCTGCCCGCTTTCCCCCGAGGCGCTCGCCGCGCTGGTCAAGCGCCTCGCCGACGGCACGCTTTCGGGCAAGATGGCCAAGGAAGTATTCGACGCGATGTGGGCGGGCGAGGGCGCGACCGACGCGATCATTGAGCAAAGGGGCCTCAAGCAGCTCAGCGATGCCGGCGCGATCGAAAAGCGGGTCGACGAAGTGCTGGCGGCGAACGCCAAGCTGGTCGACGATTACCGCGCCGGCAAGGACAAGGCTTTCAACGCGCTCGTCGGCCAGGTGATGAAGGCGACCCAGGGCAAGGCGAACCCTTCGCAGGTGAACGAGATCCTGCGGCGCAAGATCTCGCGCTAGGGACTCTTGAAC
>JBFKUL010000238.1:0-4995 GCA_041635755.1 Burkholderiales bacterium
CGATCCGCGTCGAGCCGCTGGCGCATTTCCCGATCGAGCGCGACCTGGTGACGGTGATCGACGACTTCATGGCGAAGCTCGCGCGCGTCAAGCCGTACTTGATCCCGAAAGAGGACAAGCCGTTCGAAGAAGGCGAGTACCGGCAGTCGCCCGCCGAGCTGGCGCGCTTCAAGCGCTACTCGATGTGCATCAACTGCATGCTGTGCTACGCCGCGTGCCCGGAGTACGCCCTGATCCCGAAGTACATCGGCCCGGCGGCGATCGCGCTGGCGCATCGCTGGAACGAGGACTCGCGCGACGGCGGGCGCGCCGAGCGCCAGCCCGAGATCGCGGCGACCGAGGGCGCGTGGGAGTGCTCCTTTGTCGGCGCGTGCTCGGAGGTCTGCCCGGAGCATGTCGATCCCGCGGGCGCGATCCAGCAGGTGAAGATCAGGAGCACGGTCGACTGGTACGCGCAACACCTCATGCCATGGCTGAAGAAATGACCCGCAAGCCCTTCGTGCGCGAAACGACCTGGCGCTGGATCGTGCGGCACCCGCGCTACCTGCGCTACATGGCGCGCGAATTCTCGTGCCTGTTCATCGGCGCCTGGACGCTGCTCATGGTGTGGGGCCTGAAGCAGCTCGCCGACGGGCCGGCCGCGTGGGCCGCGTTCCTTGAGCTGCTGCAAAGCCCGGCGAGCGTCGCGTTCCACCTGCTCGCGCTCGGCTTCACGACCTATCACAGCATCACCTGGTTCAACCTCACGCCCAAGGCGCTGCCGCTGCAGCTCGGCGAGCGCTTCGCGCCGGACGCGCTCATCTCCGGCGCGCATTTCGGCGCCTGGGCCGCGCTGTCGCTCGCGATCCTGTACTTCGCCGGAGTCTTCTAGCCGTGACCACCTCGAACAAGCCGATCGTGTGGGGTCCGTTCGCCGCCGGCGGCACGCTCACCGCGTTCCTCACCCCGGCGCTGATGCTGCTGACGCTGCTCGCCGCGCTCGGCCATGCGCCCGACCTTTTCGCCTACGAGCGCCTGCACGCGCTCGCGAGCCACGGGCTCACGAAGCTCGCGGTGGCGGCCGTGGTGTTCCTGTCGCTGTGGAGCGCCGCGCACCGCCTGCGCATCACCTGCTACGACCTCGGCGTACGCGCCGACACCGCGGTCGCGACCATCGTCTACGCTGCGGCGCTGGGCGGCACCGCGGCCTCGGTGCTGGTCCTGGCGCGCATCTGAACTGAAGGGAGAACACACCATGAATCCGCCGCCAGTCGCCACTCGGGAGATCGCCCGCGAAGAGCGCTTCAACGTCGTCTGGACCCAGGAGCTGAACGACGTGTTCGCCGACGTGGCGCCCTACTACGACCGCGCCAATTACATCGCCAGCCTCGGATTGTGGGGCTGGTTCCTGCGCCAGTTCATGAACACCGTGGACCTCCGGCCCGGCGAGCGGGTGCTCGACGTTTGCGCCGGCACCAACGCGATCGGCATCGCATTGCTCAGGCGCGAGCCGACGCTCGAGGTGCACGCCATCGACCGCAGCGCCGCCATGCAGGATGTCGGGCGGCGCAGAGCCGAGGCGCTCGGGTTCCACATCCGCAGCGTGATCGACGACGTGCATACGCTGCCCTACCCGGACGGCTCGTTCGACGTCGCGACCCTGCAGTTCGCCTCACGGCACCTGCGCATCAAGCGCGTCGCCTCCGAGATCCGGCGCGTGCTCAAGCCCGGCGGGCGCTTCTACCACTGCGACATGCTGCGGCCGGCGAGTCGCACCGTCGAGCAGCTGTATTACGCGTACCTGCGCTTTTGTCTGTGGTTTACCGGATTCGCGTTCCGCAGTGGGCCGGCGGCGCTGAATTGCAAGGAGTACTTTATCCACGCGCTGCAGATGTTCTACTCGGCGCAGGAGCTCACCGACATGCTCGAGGACGTCGGCTTCGAGCACGTCACCTCGAAAACCGTGATGGCGGGGATGCTCGGCTTTCACCGCGCCGTGAGGCCGGCGGCGGGCTGAACCGCGAGCGGGCACTCGCCGGGCTGAACGGCCGCCTGCTGCGGGAGTTCAGCCGCCGCACCACCGAAGCGCTGCGCGCGGCGCTGCCGCTGCGGCTCGCGCTGCCGGCGCTCGAGCCGTTCCTCGCCGAGAACGTAGAGAAGGAAGTGCGCAAGGATGCGCTCGTCATCCGGCGCGCCGGCGAGGCGCTCGCGGCGGGCGCGCCGCCCACGCCGGAGGCGGCACGCGAGCTCCTCGCCGCAGCACGCGACATCGACCGCAAGTTCCTCGCGCGCGTGCTCGGCTTTCCGGTGAAGATCGAGGTACCCTACGAGCGCATCGAGCCGCTCCGGCTGCGCCGCATGGCGCTCGGCCTCGAGACCGCCTATCGCATTCTGGAGGCGTGGCGTCGCGGCGAGCGCGTGCGCCGAGCCTTTCCGCCCGAGGCGCTCGAGCGTCGCCTGCTCGAGATGTTCCAGCTCTACACCGACGAGACGCTCGCGCTGAGCGATTCGGTGCGCCTGCCCGGCCCGCTCGGGCTCGTGCGCGAGCGCGTCGCGGTCAAGCTGCGCTGGGCGATGATTGACGCCGCGCGTTCGCTTGCGCGGCAGAGGCGCCGTCGGCGCCCGGGAGGGCCCTGAGCTCAGGCCGGTGATCGCCAACGAGACGAGCGCGCGCTACGACGAGCCGGCGCCCGCACACCGCTGCGGGCTCGGTGTACAGGTGCGATTCGAGTTGTCATAAACGCTCGCAGCGCGCTGGCGCACCTCGCCGAACGCGTCAGAGCATGTACTGCGTCTGCTCGTCGTTCAGATGCAGCACAGGCTCGAAGTCCTCGCGCGGCGTGGGGTGCGGATGCACTCGGGGCACCGCGGGCTGCGCGCGATTTGCGCTGCGATACGCGAAGCCCTGCTCGATGGTGGGCTTGACGACCTGGAAATAGGGCGAGATGTCGAAGTCGCGTGGCGTGTAAACGCTGTAGTGCTTGATGAACAGGATGTCGAGATTATGGTCCGTTGCGCCAGGGTCGCTGCGGCGCCGGCGCAGCGCCGGCAGGATCGGATAGCCTACCGATTGGAACGCCTGCGCGATGAGCGAGGAGCAGATCGCCTTGGTCGGATCGCCGCTGCCCAGCGCGAGCATGCGACGGCGCCAGCGGCTGGGCAAGGGCGGCATCGGCAGCAGGTAGCGCGCGAGGTCCACCATGTTCTTCATGTCGTAGGTGTGGCCCAGACGCGAGATCAGGTAGGCCACGACCCGCTTGGCATCTTCCGCGGTCAGCGCGATCGGGCGGCAGACACGGGTGTGCAAGGCCGTGTATTTGCTCAGCGGAACCGCCCACACGCCCTCCACCATGTCGGCCTCGATCAGAACCGGCGGGTCGCTCCCGTCATCGTATCGGGTCAGCGCATCGCCCACGTACAGAGCCGCGTGCGACCAGGTGGACTGGGTCAGGTACTTGATGGCCGCACTGACCCGCGTGTTGCCTTCGACCAGCAGAACGTCTCCCGGTCGCAGCGCGGCAGCGAGCGCATTCGGTGCCGAGGTCGTCAGCGGCCGGTATTGCCGCACGGGCTGACCTAGATAGCGTCCGATCGCCTGTCCGATCGAAGTCCTGATGCGGCGAAACATGGTTGCGTCCTGAGCCGTCGAATCAGCCTAGGCGCGGGATGCAGGCGCGTCCATATGCGAGGCAAGGTCCGCGCAAAATTTGACGAAAAGCAGAAGGACCAAGACCGCGCTCGTCCGAACGGGCGGTTGTATAAGACTGCCGGCCATGGCGAGCGAGCCGGCCGCGCAAAGAAAAAGCCCGGCCTGGGGCCGGGCTTTGTTTCGAGCCGTGCGCGCTTAGTTCGGCAGCACGACCGTGTCGATCACGTGGATCACGCCGTTCGAGGCCATCACGTCGGTCTTGGTGACGTTCGCGTTATTGACCATCACGCCAGAGCCCGAAACCGCGAGCTTGAGCGCCTGGCCCTCAACGGTCTTGACCGGACCGGACTTCACGTCCTTGGCCATCACCTTGCCTGGCACGACGTGGTAGGTCAGCACTTTGGTGAGCTGCTCCTTGTCGGCCAGCAGCGCCTTGAGCTGAGCGGGCGGGATCTTGGCGAACGCCGCATCGGTCGGCGCAAACACAGTGAACGGGCCAGGCCCTTTCAGCGTTTCGACCAGGCCGGCTTCGGTGAGCGCCTTGGCCAGGGTGTTGAACTGGCCGGCCGAAACCGCAGTATCGACGATGTTCGACTGCGCCATCGACGCGCCCGAGGTCTTCGAGGCGTAGTTGCCGCCGGCGACGGCCTGCGTTGCACCGGTCGCAAGCGCGGCGGCGACTGAGGCAGAAACGAGAAGTTTGCTGAACTTGGTCATTGAGAGGTTCCTTTGGTTGAGGCAGTTGGGAGTTGCTGCAGGACGGATTATCCTCGTTCTTACATTATTGTCCATGACAAATAGAGAAATTATGTTGATATCTATATATAACATTGAATATAAATGAATAAGTAATAATTTTTTGAGTCGAAGTTCTCTCAGAGTTCACGTAAAGTGTGCGAACGCTTCCTATTAAAAGCCTATTTATAAGAACGTTCCATCAATACACCCCGGGTCATCGGCAGACGCGGAACGATGATTCCGATCTAGACGAGAGCCCTTGTCTAGGACGGATAAGGCTGGATTGTCTGAACTGCAACCTGACGAAGGGAACAATGCAAGACGGGCGTGCGGGACCCGAGTACAGCGATGCCGCGAGCGTCAATCGCGTGGCGCGGTCGGCACCCGGATGCCCTCGTAGAGCCAGGCGACGCCCTCGAAGCTCGGTTTCGCCTTCGGATCGGCGCCGGGCTTGGGCCCGAGAAACCAGTTGCGCACTTCGCGCACCACGCCCGCAGCGTGGTAGATGTCACCGTAGTAGCGCGCCGTGACCTGCACGCGCGCGTTCCTCAGGTAGCGCTCGTCCTGGTACCAGCGGAACGCTTTGGCGAAATCGCGCTCGGCGAGCTCGACATAGGCGGCGAGCACCA
>JBFKUL010000239.1:0-4864 GCA_041635755.1 Burkholderiales bacterium
AAGCGAGCGCCGCACCGGCGATCGGCACGTCGATCTCGAACGCGCGAGCGCCTTCGGTAACGAGAATACCCAGAGCGCGATCGAACACACCCACGGGCTGCTCGGCGAGCGGGATCGCGAGTCTCAGTCCCCCCGCAATTCGCTCAAGCGGCTGCGCGCCGGCATGCTGCACTTTACCTTCCTCGTACGGGAAGAACGACAGTGTCCTGACCTGCGCATCCGACACCTCAAGCAACACGCGCGCGCCGTCGCGCCATGCGGACAGCTTCCATTCGGCGGGCGGTGCTGCCCGGGGCAGGTTGATGCGCTCGAACGCCGCGCCCCATCTTGCGGGCTTGCCCGGTCCGATCGGCAGCGTGAGCGCGAAATCGCCCGACTCGGGTATGCAGCGCTCCGGGTTGCACACCAGCCACTTGGCGCGCGCGGCGAGCGTTACCGGGCCCTGCACTCCGGCAGGCACCGCGATGTCGGTGGCGAGCAGCACCTCGCCTTCGTAGCCATAGTTCGCAAGCGGACCGAGCGGCAGCTTCTGCGGCACCGGCCAGCGGATCGCGCCCGCCGCGAATCCGGCGGGCAGCTTCCAGTCGATCGAAGTCGGCTGGCCCGAGTCGCCCGGATTGCGCCAATAGGTATGCCAGCCCGGAATCGCCTTGAGCCGCAGCGCCACCACGAGCGGCTTGCCGGGCTCGGCGGCATCGCGCGCCGCGATCAGTTCCGCCTCGACGTGCTCGGTCACCACGGGCGCGGCGTGCGCCGCCGCCCAGAAGCCGACGGCAAGGAATACGAGTGAAGCGATCCGGACTCTCATGCTGTGGGGCGCGATTCTAACTTGCGCCGCGCTGGCAGCGGCCAGAAATCAGATTCATGAGGAAAGCGCGCGGCGAGCGACGCCCAACAGCGAAGGCAGTTCGCGCATGTCGGCGAACACCCGGTGGGCGCCTGCCAAGGTGAGTCGCTCGGCGGGCGTGAGCGCGGCGTAGCCGTACACGTTCATGCCCGCGGCCACGCCGGCGGCGACGCCGGTCGGCGTATCTTCCACGACGGCGCAAGATGAAGGCTTGACGCCGAAGTGCTTCGCCGCGTGCAGGAACAGATCCGGATGGGGCTTGCCTCGCGACACGTCGGTCGCGCTGAAGAGCTTCCCCTCGAATCTCGGCAACAAGCCCGTCGTCCCCAGGGTGGAGCGCATCTTCTGATGCGTGCCGTTCGACGCCACGCAGGCCGGAATCGGCAGCGCATCGAGCACCTCGAGCACGCCCGGGACGGTCTTCAGTTCCTGCGCCATCGCGACGTCCATCCGCCGGTGGAGCTCTTCGCCGAAGGTCGGCGGTACCGTCACGCCGAAGCGCGACGAAAGGATCTCGAATACCTGGGCGAGCGAATGGCCCACGAAGTGCTCGAACATGTCGGCAAGGGACAGCCGAAGCCCGAGCGCGTCGAACATTTCGAGCAGGACCTGGTTCGAGATTCGCTCGCTGTCGACCAGCACGCCGTCGCAATCGAAGATGACCAGCTCAGGCGTTGCCACAGGACGCAGCGTCACCGTTCGTCACCCCGCTCAGCGCTGCGAAAGCATGAACACGCCGACTGCGATAAGGATCAATGGCCACCACTGCGCCAGGAGCGAGCTCAGACGCGGGATCCAGCCGAAGTTCGAGAGCAGAAACAAGACGCCCAGAACGATGAGTATCACCGCGCCGACCCTGGATTTCGCGCGCATACGCCTCCCTGCGACGATTCGACGGACTATCGCGCGACTCTAGCACCTGACCCGATGAACCGGCCATGCGCTCCGGTACCTGCGGCGCGTCACTTGGCTGCGTGATAATCGAACCAGAATGCGTTTTCACGCTCGACGATGCGGCCGAGCGAGGGCTCCGGGAAATGGCTCGCGCATACCGTGACGCGGCTGTCGCAGTAGCGCTCGAGAAAGCTGCGCCGCGTAGCCTTCGCCAGTGCCGGATCGGCGTCCGAGGCCATGATCCATTGCGGCTCGGCGCACTGCACCGGGCTGTGTATACAGTCGCCGGTAATGACGGCGTCGGCGCCCCGCGAAGCGAGATGGACGCAGACATGGCCCGGCGTATGGCCCGGCGTGGGCTCGAGCCACACTTCGTCGTCGAGCGCGAAGTCGTCGCCGACGATCTCCGCCTGGCGCGCCTCCATCACCGGCAGGAGGCTGTCCTCCATCTGCGCCTGGGGCGTTTTCCGGTGCAACGCCTCGAAGCTCTCCCATTCGCGCCGGGCGAAGATGTACTTCGCGTTCGGGAACGTCGGCACCCAGCGACCGTCGCGAAGCTGCGTGTTCCACCCCACGTGGTCCCAGTGCAGGTGCGTGCACATCACGTAATCCACCTGTTCGGGGCGCACGCCCGCAGCGGCGAGCCGCGGCAGAAACGTGTCGAGCTTCTGCATGTGCCAGAACGCGCGGGTCGGCCGCGCCTTGTGATTGCCGACGCAGGTGTCGATGAGGATCGTGTGGTGGCGCGTGCGCACGAGGAACCCCTGGATCGTGAGCACGAGGTTGCCGCTCGCCGGATCGAGCGCTCTCGGTTCCATCCACGGACGATGCCGCGCCCAGTCTGCTTCGGTCGTTTCCGGAAAAAAGGCGAGCGGCTCGAAGCCGGTGCAGATCGATTCGACGATGCGTTGCACGGTGATCTGGCCGACCGAATATTGGGTCATCTCGTCTCTTCCCGGTAACTCATCCCTGCGCTGATGCCGCACCGCGCGCGCCGCTCGAGGCGGCGCTGCTGTTCATGCCGCGGACGCGCCGCCCTCGCCGACCAGCCGGTAGAGCACGCGCTTTCCGGGAAGGCCCTTAAGCTCGTGCTCGCCAGCATGGTCGAAGGAGAGCCCCGAGCCTTCGAGCAGCGCCGCGGTGGACGCGGAGATCAGCACTTCGCCCGCCTGCGCCTGCGCCGCGACTCGCGCCGCGGCGTGCACCGCCACGCCGCGCAAACCGTCGGCGTTCCGCTCGACTTCGCCCGAATGCACGCCCGCGCGCACCTCGAGGCCGTCTTTGCGCACGGCGCGCGCGATCGCCGCTGCGCAACGTACCGCTCGCGCCGCGCCGTCAAACGCCGCAAGAAAGCCGTCGCCCTTGGTGTCGATCTCGTAACCGCGAAAGCGGTCGAGCTCGAGCCGCAACCGCTCACCGTGCCGCGCGAGCAGCTCCTTCCATGCGAGGTCGCCGATGCGGGTCGCCATCGCGGTCGAGCCGACGATGTCCGTGACGAGCAGCGTCGCGAGCACGCGCTCGCCGTCGACGCTGGAGCGCGCCCAGCCGCGCGCGCCGCGAAACTCGATCGACACGCACGGCTCGTCGCCGAGCACCCAGGCGTCGTGCCCGGGGGGAATGTCGAAGGCTTCGCCCGGCCCGAGCGTGCGCTGCGCGCCTTCGTCGGTGGCGACGCGCAGGTAGCCCGAGACCACGATGCCCTGGTGGTGGAACTGGCAGCTCGCGGTGCCGACCAACGGCCTCACGTCCTGCGACCAGCGCCAGCCTGGCTGGTAAACGTAGCGCGCGACATAGGTGTCGCCGAGCAGCACGATCTGGCCGCTGAGACGCGACTGCGAGACCCGTTCGTCGGGCTCCTCGAAGTGCTTGGACAGCAGTTCGCCCACGGTACCGCCCTCCACGGCCACGGCGCAAGACGCGCGCGCAGCGAAGCTTACCGCAGCGCCGGGGGGCGGCGTCACGCAGGCCGCGGGTACACGCTGCTGGCGCTCGATCCGGGGCCGGGTGCGGTTACCCGCCGGTTCCGCTAAAGAGCGGGACGGCGGGCGCGCAACGCCACGCGCCAGACCGTGGGCCGCCAGCAGCCGCTTCGCGCGCCTGCCCACAGCGCGCGGCGTATCCGTAGCGGGCCTCTCAAGGACTAGGAACGTCCCAGCATTCGCCCTAAAGCGGCTCGCATCCGATCGTAGTGTGACCCCGGCCAGTACACCCGGTCGCACCCGGAGCAATGCATGAACGTGCTGTGGCTCCGGGCGACCGCCTCGGGCAAGCGCACCGCAACGCTCGATTTGTCGACCGGCGCGAGCGGCAGGTTGCAACGCAGGCACAAGGTGAACGGCCGCGCCCTTTCTGCGAGCCCGTAGCGCGCCGCCACCTCCGCGAGCTGCGCCTCGGGCTTGCGCTCGTGCACGTAGCACCCGGCCAGGATGTCCCGGCACTTGAGCAGTTCGCGATCGCGCGTGAGCACGACGCGGCGCTCCTGCGAGGCGAGCCGCCGGATCTCGGCGTCCTCGAATGCGTTCTCGTGCAGCGTGTCGAAGCCAAGCATGCGCAGGAACCGCGCGAGGCCGCCGAGGTGCGCGTCCGCGAGAAACAGGTCGCGCGCGCCTGGCGCCTCGGCCGCGTCGCCCGACCAGGGATAGACTTCCACCGCGTCGCCTTCGCGCACGGTGCGGTCGAGCGTCGCGGGCGCACCGCCAACCAACGCGCGCCCGACCTCGGTGTGCGGAACGCCCAGTGCCTCGATCGCGTTTTTGAGCGAGGCGGCGCGCGCGCAGGCGTAGTCGATCTGCACGCCGCGCCGCTCACGCGGCAGGAAATCACCGAGCTCGCCGTGAAAACGGAAGCGCGCCGCGGCCATGTTCAGCCCAGCTCATCGATCGAGCGCGGCCAGCTCTTCTTGAGCAGGCGCGAGAGCGCGCGGTCGGCGAGCAGCTTGCCGCCGGTCTGGCAGCGCGCGCAGTAGTTGGTCTCGTTCTCGGCGTAGACGATCCGTTGCACCGGGGCGCCGCATTCCGGACAGGGCTTGCCGTAGCGCCCGTGCACGGCCATGCCCTCGCGAAACGCGGTCACCTTCTCGGGGAATCTGCCTTCCGAATCGGTGCGCAGGCGCGCGGCCCATTC
>JBFKUL010000240.1:0-4855 GCA_041635755.1 Burkholderiales bacterium
ATCGCCCAGAACGCGCCTTTGACGCGAGAAGGTGCGACGCCTGCCGTCGCGCGACGCCTCATCCATCGGTACAGCACGAAACCGAGCGCAATCGTGCCGAGCAGCAGCTTGAGTCCGTCGACACTCAGCAGGCTGAAGGTGAGGGTACCGACGACCGTTCCCGCGAGGCCCGCCGGCAGGATGGTGTTCATGACGCTACGGTCCCAGTCCGCACGGTAGGCCCACATCGCGCCCAGGTCCATCACCAGCAGAATCGGCAGCATGATGGCGGCGGCCTGCGCTGGCGAGACGACCAGTGCCATGAGCGGCACCGTGATGATGCCAAAGCCGCCGGCAAAGCCGCCCTTGGAGATGCCAAAGAGCAGCACGCCGGGCACGGCGGCGAGGTAGAAGGCGGGATCGGCGATCAAGCGGCGCGGAGCTGGCCGCGCAGCGTTGCGGTACGCTCGGCATCCACGTCGCCGGCGGCGTCGAGCGCGACACCGAACAGCGATTCCGCCTGCCTGCGCGAGTAATAGCCGCGCGCCACGTCGCGCGCCACCTTGGCAGGGGCGCGCTTGAACGGGTCGCCGAAGCCGCCGCCGCCCGGGGTCGAAACGCGGATCACGTCGCCCGGCGCAAGCTCGATGTCCTGATCCTTGGACAGGTGCGGCGGGTGATACAGGCGCCCGTTCTGTTCGATCGCCACCTTGTTGACACCGCCTTTGGCGCCACCGAGCGCGCCCAGCGGTCCGGTGCGGCCGTGATCCATGACCATCGAGGCGCGCGCCTCGCCGCGGCGGATGCGGATCGCGTAGTTGACGCCGAAGCCGCCGCGCGCCTCGCCCGCACCGCCCGAGCCTTCGTGCAGCGAGTACTCCTCGAACAGCACCGGGTAGTACTGCTCCATGACCTCGATCGGCGTGGTTTTGGAGATGCCGATGGTCGAGCAGCCGTTCGACAGACCGTCGGAGACCGGGCTGCCGCCGTAACCGCCGCCCGAGATCATGTACATGATGTAGGAGCGCTCGCGCTTCGGGTCGCGCCCGCCGACGGCGAGATTGCCCGAGCTGCCGGCCGGGGCGGCGAACAGGTCCTTCGGGATTGCCTTGACCAGAGCATCGAACACCGCCTCGGCAATTCTTTGGCTGACCTCCGCCGCGCAGCCCGAGACCGGCCGCGGGTACTTCGCGTACAGAAATGTGCCCTCGGGCGCGATGACCTCGAGCGGCTCGAAGGTGCCGGCGTTGATCGGCACGTCCGGGAAGACATGCTTCATCGCCAGGAACACCGAGCTGCGCGTCGTGGCGAGCACCGAGTTCATCGGTCCGCGGCAGGGCGGTGACGACCCCGCGAAATCAAACACCAGGCGCTCGTCGCCGGCCTTGCTGATGCGCAACCGGATGTGCAGCGGCTCGTCGACCACGCCGTCGGAGTCGACGATCGAGTGTCCCTCGTAGGTGCCGGGTGGGATCTTCGCGATCTTGGCACGCATCTGCTGCGCGGCACGCGCGCGCAGCTCGGCGATCGCGCCTTCGACGGTGTCGGCGCCATAGCGATCGAGCAGGGCGGCGAGCCGCTTCTCGCCGGTTGCGAGCGCGGCGGCCTGCGCCTTGATGTCACCGATCCGCTGATCGGCGATGCGAATGTTCGACAGGATGATCGAAAGGATCTCGCGGTCGAGCGCGCCTTTCTTGTAGAGCTTCACGGGCGGCAGGCGCAGGCCCTCCTGCTCGACTTCGGTGGCGTTGGCGGAGAAGCCGCCGGGCACCATGCCGCCGATATCCGGCCAATGGCCGGTGTTGGCAAGCCAGGACCACAGCCGTCCCCGGTAGAAGAACGGCTTGACGAAGCGCACGTCCATCAGATGCGTACCGCCGAGGTAGGGGTCGTTGACGACGAACACGTCGCCGGGATCGAGCGCCCAGCCGTTCTCGCGCACGCGTTCGATCACCGCACGGCTCGAATCCTGCATGGTGCCGACGAACACCGGCAGCCCCAGCTCGCCCTGCGCGATGAGCGCACCGTCGTCGCGCGCATAGATGCCGTCGGAGCGGTCCATCGCTTCCGAGATCACCGGCGAGAAAGCCGCGCGACAGAATGCCAGGTCCATCTCGTTGCAAACCTGGTTAAGGCCGTTCTGGATCACGGCAAGGGTAATGGGATCGATCACGGAAGTCTGCCTGGGTGGACCCGCCGATTTTAAGCGATTGCCCGAAGCTGCGCCTAAGACGAGAATGCCTTCATGATGGTGTTTTGGAACAATGGCGCGTCGCGGCCGAGGCCGCACTTATGGAACTGGATGCGCTCACCCTGATCATCACCGCCGTGGTGAACGCCGCGCTGCTCGGCGGCTTGGCGATCGCGTTCTCCGGACGCCACGACAACACGCACCCGATCGGGCTTTGGGGCATGGCGATCGTGACCCTTGCCGTCGGATTGTCGGGCGTAGCGCTGCGCGGACTCATCCCCGACCTGATCTCGATCACGGTGGCCAACAGCGTGTGCATCGGCGCGCTTGGCATGGGGCTTTACAGCCTGCGCGTGTTCCGCGGCTACCCGACGCGCGACCCATTCAGCTGGGGACTGGTCACGGCCGTGTTCGTGCTGGTGTTCCTGTTCACGCACCTGACGCCGAGCTTCCAGGCGCGCATCGCCGTGGTGTCGATTGCGCTGGCGCTGTTCACGGTGCGCTGCGCGCTCGTGCTCCGTTTCGACGTGCCGAGTGAATGCCGGAGCTCCTACCGCTTCACCGAGCTGGTGTTCTGGCTGGCCGCGGTCGGGGCCGTGGCACGCGCAGTGCACGTGCTCATCGAACCGAGCGAGGATCTGCCCGCTACAACGGAACTCGATGCAGCGATTTTCTTGTTCTACGCCAGCTTCATCATTATCGCGACGCTCGGCGTCATGTGGATGGGGATCCAGGAGCTGCAGCGCGAGCTGGTGCATTCGGCGCGCTTCGATTCGCTCACCGGGGTGCTCAACCGCGGGGCATTTCTCGACGAGTTCGCGCGCGAGGAATCGCGCAGCGAGCGCGAAGGCCGTCCCTTCAGCCTGGCAATCTTCGACCTGGACCGTTTCAAGGCACTGAACGACCGCTACGGCCATCCGGTCGGCGACCAGGCGCTGCGGGATGTCGTCGAGACGATGCGCCTGAGCACGCGCCGGCACAATCTCATCGGCCGCTACGGCGGCGAGGAGTTCGCGTTGCTGATGCCGAACACCGGCAAGGACACGGCGCTGCGGGTCGCCGAACGCGTGCGCCTCGAGGTCGAGCACAAGGGCGTCACGGTGGCCGGGGAAAGGGTGCCGCTCACGCTCAGCGGCGGCGTGGCGACCTATCAGGTCGATGGCCACGACTGGGATTCGCTGCTCAGTGCCGCCGACGCGGCACTGTACGGTGCCAAGGCGGCCGGCCGAAACCAGATTCGGCCGGCCGAGCCGGCGACGGCCGCGACGTAGCCTGCTTGCATCACGCATTTACACATCGATCAGCAGATTCCCGAGCGCATCGAGCCGTGCATGATTGCCAGGCTCGAGTACCGTAGTGCAATCGAGTTGCTCGATGACCGCCGGGCCCGCGATCTCGACGTTCAGCGGCAGGCGCTCGCGCGTATAGAGCGGGGTCTTGCGCCAGCCGCCATCGAACCACACCTCGCGCTCGCCGGTCTGCGCGCCGGTGACGTTCTCGGCGCGTGCGACGCGGCCCAGCGTGGCGAGATCGATGCGCGGCCGCAGCCCGATCACGGCGGTGTGCAGGTTGACCAGGACCGCGCGGATTTCGGGCAGCTCGACCCCGAAGCGCTCCCAGTAGGCGCGCTCGAACAGCTGTTGCAGCGCGTCGCGCCCGATCTCGGGGCCGGGCAGGGCCACCGTCAAGATGTGGCTCTGGCCCTGAAACTGCATGTCGGCGGAGTAGAGCAGGCGCAGGCCCTCGACCTCGACCCCCTCCCGCTCAAGCAGCTTGCGGCCCGCGGCGACCTGCGCCTCGAGGGTCCCGCGCACCTGCGCCATGTCGAGTGCCTGCACCGGACAATTGATCGTATTTACGTAGTCGTGCCGCAGGTCGGCCACCACGCAGCCGAGCGCGTTGGTGATGCCGGGACGCGCCGGCACGAGCAGGCGCGGAATGCCGAGCTCGCGCGCGAGCGCGGCGGCGTGCAGCGGCCCCGCGCCGCCGAACGGGAACAGGACGAAGTCACGCGGGTCGTGGCCGCGCGCGAGCGATACCATGCGGATCGCGCCCGCCATGCGGTCATTGGCGATGCGCACGATGGCTGCAGCGGTGGCGGTTGCGTCCAAGCCGAGCAATCGTCCGAGTGATTCGACGAGGATGCGGCGCAACTTGTCCAGATCGGCGCGCCCAACAACGCCGAGCAGCCGATCCGGGTTCAGGCGCCCGAGCACAAGGTTGGCGTCGGTGATGGTCGGCTCGGAGCCGCCGCGCCCGTAGCAGATCGGTCCGGGATGCGCGCCGGCGCTTTTCGGACCGACGCGCAGCATGCCGTCCTCGCCGAGAAAGGCGATCGAGCCGCCGCCGGCGCCGATGGTATGCACGTCGACCATCGGGACATGGACCGGCATCGCGTACTCGATCTCGAGCTCCGAGGAGACCTGCGGCACGCCGTCCCGGATCAGGCCGACATCGGTCGAGGTGCCACCCATGTCGTAGGTGATCGCATTGGCGTAGCCGGCGGCGCTCGCCGTATAGGCTGCCGCGATAATGCCCGAGGCCGGACCCGACATCACCGTGTTGACCGCGTTCTCGGCTGCGAGCGAGGCCGAGACGGTGCCGCCGTTGCCCTGCATGACGAGCAAATCACGGGCAAAGCCGCGCGTGCGCAACTCGTCCGTCAGCCGCGCCAGGTAGCGGTCG
>JBFKUL010000241.1:0-4844 GCA_041635755.1 Burkholderiales bacterium
CGATTACCGCCTGCGCATCTTCACCCCGCGCCAGGAACTGCCTTTTGCCGGGCATCCAACCCTGGGCAGCGCACATGCCGCGATCGAAGCCGGGTTTGCGCGGCCTCGAGACGGCCGATTGCGTCAGGAATGCGGCGCCGGTGTGCTCGAGCTTTCGATTTCGGGCGAAGGTGAGACACGCCGCATCTTCGTCAAGGCGCCAACTGCAAGCCTTGCGCCGCTAACCGCGCCGCAAACCGAAACGCTCGCCCAGGCGCTCGGCGTGCCGCTTGCCAACGGCCGCCGCGCCACGCGCGTTGATGTCGGCGTAGCTTGGATCGTCGCACAGGTGTCGGACGCGGTGACGCTCGCTGGACTTGAGCCGGACGCCGCGGAGCTCTCGCGGCTAAGCCACGCCTGCAACGTAGCCGGCGCGACCGTGTTCGCGCGTAGTTCAGGCCCGGACGCCGGCGATGCCGCGGTGCACGTGCGATCCTTTGCGCCGGCACACGGCATTCCTGAAGACCCGGTGTGCGGCAGCGGCAACGTCAGCGTGGGCGCATTCCTGCGCGAGCATCGGCTGCTCAAGGACCCGAGCTATACCGCGGCGCAGGGCATGCAGGTCGGCCGCGACGGCCGCGTCGCCGTGCGCGTATCCGACAGCGCGATCGAAATCGGCGGTCACGCCGTGACCTGCGTCGACGGCCGGCTGCGCGTGCGCTAGGACCTGCGGTACCCGCCCGCGCCGAGGTCGCTGCGGCTCAGAGAATCTTGCACATCTCGTCGAACGACAGGCGCGGGCTGCGCGCGAACACCTTCGAGGGGTCGCCTTTGCCGAGATTGCACAGGAAATTCGACTTGAAGCGCCCGTCCGGAAAGAACGCCGCGTCGACCTTGGCGTTGTCAAAGCCCGACATCGGACCGCAGTCCAGCCCCACCGCGCGCGCCGCGATGATGAAATAGCCGCCCTGCAGCGTGCCGTTGCGGAACGCGCTCGTCTCGGCGTGCGCCTTCTTCGCCTCCCCCTTGAACCAGTTGATCGCGTCCTGGTTGTGCGGAAACATCCTCGGCAGATGCTCGTAGAAGCGCGTGTCGTAGGCGATGATCGCGGTGATCGGCGCCTTCATCGTCTTGTCGAGGTTGCCGGCGCTGAGTGCGGGTCGCAGCTTTTCCTTGGCCTCCTCGGAGCGCGCGTACACCACGCGCATCGGCTGGCTGTTGGCGGTCGTCGGACCCCACTTCATGATCTCGTGCAGCGCGCGCAGCTGCTCCTCGGTGACGGGCTGATCCTGAAAGCCGTTCTGCGTGCGCGCTTTGCGAAACAGCACGTCGAGCGCTCGGTCATCGATCATCGGGTTCATCCTTCGTTCGATGTCACAACGCTGCATGTTAGCTTGCCCGACGAGCCCGCTACAATGCGTACATGCCGAAATGGGTGGAACCTGGCGCGCTCGATCTTGCGCAGGTGGTGCGCCCGGGTGACGGCGTGCTCTGGGGCCAGGCCTGCGCCGAACCGCAGACCCTGGTCGAGACGCTGATCGCGCAGCGCGCAGCGTTTTCCGGCGCCGGCGTGTTCCTCGGCGTTAACTTCAGTGGCCTCGTGCGCCCCGAGCATGCCGATCACCTCCGGCTTTCCGCGTACTGCGGCGCGGGCCGCAACCGGGCGCTCGCCGATGCGGGCGTGCTTGACATCCACCCGCACCCCTACTCTCGGTTTGCCGCGCTGATTCGCGAGCGCCGCATCCGCGCCGACGTCGTTCTGCTGCAAGTAAGCCCGCCGAACGCGCGCGGCGAGTACAGCCTGGGGCTCGCTGCAGAGTATCTCGTTCCAGCGCTCGAGACCGCGCGCGCAGTGGTGATCGAGGTGAACGAGCACGTTCCCTGGACGCATACCGCGCGCGTGCTGGGTGAGCAGGACTACGCGCTCGCGGTGCAAAGTGCCCGCGCGCCGGTCGCCCTACCCTACGGCGCCGCGGGCGAGCTCGAGCGCGCCATTGCTTCCAACGCCGCCGCCTACGTGCCCGACGGCGCGACGATCGAGCTCGGGCTGGGCGCCTTGCCGGATGCCGTGCTGGCGGCGCTCGACGATCGCAAGGACCTCGGCATCCACACCGGTGCCCTCGGCGACGCGGCGGTCGAGCTGGTTCGCCGCGGCGTCGTGACCAATGCCCGCAAACCGATCGATGCGGGGCGCTCCATCGCCGGAGTGCTGATGGGCACCCGCACGCTGTTCGATTTCGCGCACCAGAACCCGGCGCTCGTGCTCGAGTCGATCGAGCATACGCACGATGCAAGGGTGCTGGCGCGCTTCGAGCGTTTCGTCGCGATCAACTCCGCGGTGGAGGTCGACCTCACCGGACAGGTGAACGCCGAGGTCGCAAACGGCAGCTACGTCGGCGCGGTCGGCGGTGCGCTTGATTTCATCCGCGCCGCGAACGCTTCGCCGGGCGGCGTTTCGCTGATCGTGCTGCCTTCGGCGGTCGGCACCCAAGTGTCGAGAATCGTGTCGCGGCTCTCGGGACCGGTCGCGACGCCACGCAGCGAAGCGGGCGTGTTCGTCACGGAATGGGGCGCCGCCGACCTGCGCGGTCTGGCCCTGCGCGATCGCGCCAAGCGCATGATCGCCATTGCGCATCCCCAGTTCCGCGAGCGCCTCGAGCGCGACGCGGCCGGCCTCGGACTCTAGCGCGCCGCTGCCCTAGCGGAAGTGGCGCAGCGCCGACACCACCCAGAACGGCAGCGCCGCGAGGCCGATCATGACGAGGGAGAAACCGAAGCCGACCCGGTAACCGCCGGTCAGATCGTGCAGCACGCCGCCCATCAGCGAACCGAACGCGGCACCGAGCGCGTTCGTCGCATAGATCGTGCCGTAGATCGTCGCCACGTTCGGTCCGGCGAAATGCCGTGCCGAGACCGACGAGATGATCGGGCCGCGTACCCCCTGGCACAGCCCGAACACCAGCACGTACGCCATCAGCAGCGCGACCGAGGGCTCGCCGACGAGAAAGAACAGGATCACGATGCCGCTTGCGGTGCCGACGAAGCTTGCGCTGATCGTCTGACGATAGCCGAAGCGCTCGGACAGAAACCCGCTGCCGGTCACGCTGACCACGGAAAGCATGCCGGTGACGCCGAACGCCGTGGCCGCCGCAAGTGGCGCAAAGCCCGCGTCGATCAGGATGACCACGGTTTGCACCATGATGGCGAACATGCCGGAGGCGGTGCAGAAAAACGTCTGCACCAGGCCCCAGTAGATCGGCGTGCGCATCGCCGCGCGCAGCGTCCAGCCGCCGTCGGCGCCACCGCCTTTCGCGTCCTTGTGATAGGCCGGGTGCCCGGCCATGAAGGCCTTCCAGGGCAGCAGCCAGAGCACGACAAGGGTCAGGACCAGCAGCAGGCCGCCGAGCAGGCGGTAGCCCGTGCGCCAGTCATAGTGCTCGACCACCCATTGCGCCAGCGGCACCAGGGTCATCGCGCCCATACCCACCGCCGAGAAGGCGACGCCGATGGCGCTCGAGAGGCGTACGCGATACCAGCGCGACAGCAGACCCGAAGCCGGCACCATGCCGGTCAGGCCCACGCCGATGCCGACCATGACGCCGACCAGCAAGTAAAACTGCCAGAGGCTGCCGAGGCTGCCTGCGAGAAAGAACGCGAACCCCAGGCACGCGACGCCTGCACCGTAAACCCAGCGCGGGCCGAGCCGATCGAACAGCAGGCCCACCAGGGGCGCCGCCAAACCGCTCACCAGCAGGTAGAGCGAATACACCCCGGTGAGCTGCGAGCGCGTCCAGCCGAACTCGCGCTCCAAGGGCAGCAGAAAGACCGCATAGGTGTCGCCCATGCCGCGCCCGAACATGTTGAGCACGAAGCAGGTGGCGAGCACCGCCAGCGCGGTGCGCCGGTGTTGCGCGGCGATCGGATCAGGGGCTTGCAAGGGTGTCTACGGCACGCCGCGCCGGCAGGCTATTTCTCCGGCGGCGGCTCGAGACCGAACACCTGGCGAAGATACGCGAGATAGCCCAGATCCTTGCTCACCGTTTTGCCAGGCGAGTCGGACACCTTGGCCACCGGCTGTCCGTTGCACTCGGTCATTTTGATGACGATGTTGAGCGGCTCGTAGCCGAGGTCGTTGGTGAGGTTCGTGCCGATGCCGAAGGCGGTATGCGCGCGCCCGGCGAAGCGGCGCGCGATCTCGATGGCGAGCGGAAACGAAAGCTGGTCGGAGAAGATCAGGGTCTTCGAGCGTGGATCGACGCGGTTCTTGCGGTAATGCGCAATCAGGCGCTCGCCCCAGTCGAACGGATCACCCGAGTCGTGGCGCGCACCATCGAACAGCTTGCAGAAGTACATGTCGAAGTCGCGCAGGAAGGCGTCGAAGCCGTAGGTGTCCGACAGCGCGATGCCGAGGTCGCCCCGGTATTCCTGCGCCCATTTGTCGAAGGCGAAGACCTGCGAATCGCGCAGCCGCGGACCAAGCGCCTGGCAAGCCTGCATGTACTCATGCGCCATGGTGCCGAGCGGCGTCATGTCGTTGCGCATGGCGAACCAGACGTTCGAGGTACCGGCATAGTACTGCGGCACTTCGCGCTTGAGGGTCTTGAGCACTTCTTCCTGCCAGTCGCGCGAGAAACGCCGGCGCGTGCCGAAATCCGAGATCTTGAAATCGAGCTCGGGCTCGACCGTGCGCACCAGCTCGACCTTTGCGCCCAGCCGGCGCCGACCCTCGGCGAGGTCGGGCTTGGGCCTGGTACGCCGGAAGTACACCTCGGAGACGATCGCCAGCACCGGGATCTCGTAGAGGATCGTGTGCAGCCACGGGCCGTGGAGGGTGATGTCGATCTCCCCCAGCGCTGCACCTTGCG
>JBFKUL010000242.1:0-4801 GCA_041635755.1 Burkholderiales bacterium
ACGTCATCCGCCTGGACGACGTGCGCCCGGTACGCTTTCCGCCGCTCGCGGAGGTCAAGGACCGCATCCAGCAGCAGCTGATGCAGCGCAAGCTCGAAAAGCTGATGATCGACCTGCGCGCCAAGGCGAAGGTCGAGTAGCCGGAGACACACGCGTGGCGGCGGGCGCGGGCGAGCCGATCGCGACGCCGGTCGAAGGGCTGGCGCTGCGCTTCGCTGCCGAGGCGGACAGCGCTACGCTGCTTGCGCTGATCCGCGAGCTCGCGCATTACGAGCGCCTGTCGCATATCGTGGTCGCAGACGAGGCGGGGCTGCGGCGCGCCCTGTTCGGCGAGCGTCGCATGACCGAGGCGCTGATTGCCGAGTACCAGGGCGAGGCTGCGGGCTTTGCGCTGTTTTTCCACAACTTCTCGACCTTTCTCGGACGTCCCGGAATGTACCTCGAGGACATCTTCGTGCGTCCCGCAATGCGCGGCAGAGGCATCGGCCGAACGCTGTTCACCTTCGTAGCGCGGCTGGCGCACGAGCGCGGCTGCGGCCGCATGGAGTGGTCGGTGCTCGACTGGAATACGCCGGCGATCGGCTTCTATCGCGGGCTGGGTGCGCAGGCGCTCGAGGACTGGACCACGTTCCGGCTCACCGGCGACACGCTTCGCGAGGTCGCCGAGCGCTTCGAGAGGACGTAGCGATCGTGGCGGCCACGGTGCTCGCCGAGCTTCCCTTCGCCGGCGGGCGCGCGTTCCACGTGGTACGCGGCAATCTGCTCGAAGAGCCGGTCGAGGCGATCGTCAACGCCGCCAACGGCCATCTCGCGCACGGCGGCGGTATCGCCGGGATCATCGCGCGCGCCGCGGGCCCGGCGCTGCAGGCGCAGTCCGAGCGCATCGTGCACGAGGGCGGGCCGCTCGCCGCCGGCTCCGCAGTCGTCACGGGCGCGGGCCGGCTGCCCTTCAAGGGCGTGATCCACGCGATCGGACCCCGCCAGGGCGAAGGCGACGAGGAAGCCAAGCTCGCGCGAGCACTCGCCGCAGCGTACCGCCTGGCGAACGACGCCGGATGGAACTCGGTCGCGTTTCCCGCGGTCTCAAGTGGCATCTTCGCCGTGCCGCACGAGATCTGCGCGCGCGCTTACGTCGCCTCGGTGGAGCGATGGTTCGAGGCCGAGCCCGCGGGCACGCTCACGCTGATCCGGCTGTGCCTGCGCGACGCGCCGGTGATCGACGCGGTGCTCGCCGAGCTCGGCCTGCGCGCGTAAGCATTGCGCGTTTGCCGCGACTAACCTGAGATTCGCATCCGGAGGACCTTTCATGATCGCAAGAGCAATCGCCCTCGCCACCGCACTGGCGCTGCACGGCGCCCCGCTTCAGGCACAGACCAAGAACGATAGCCTCGCCACGGCTACTTTCGCCGGCGGCTGCTTCTGGTGCATGGAGGATGCGTACGACCGCGTGCCGGGCGTCGTCTCCACCACCTCGGGCTACATCGGCGGAGCGAAGCGCAATCCAACGTACCGCGAGGTCTCCAGCGGCGCCACGGGACACACCGAAGCGGTGCAGGTGACCTACGACCCGTCGAAAGTGAGCTACGAAAAGCTGCTCGAGGTGTTCTGGAAGAATATCGACCCGACGGTGAAGGATCGCCAGTTCTGCGACGTGGGCTCGCAGTATCGCACCGGGATCTTCGTGCACGACGACCAGCAGCTGCGCCTCGCTCAGGCGTCGCGCGCAACGATCGAGAAGACCAAGCCGTTCAAGCAGCCGATCGTAACCCCGATCGCGATGGCCGCCGAGTTCTGGCCGGCCGAGACCTACCACCAGGACTACCACCAGAAGAATCCGGTGCAATACAAATTCTACGTCACCGGCTGCGGGCGCTACGCACGCCTGAAGGAGCTCTGGGGCAGCGAGCCCCACTGACGCATCAGGCGCCCCGCGCCTCGTAGCCCGCCGCGCGCCAGCCGCGGAAGCCGGAATTCAGGTTGAACACCTGCGCAAAGCCGGCGCGCCGAAGCAGCAGCACGGCGCGCGGTCCCGATGATCCACCATCGCCGTCGTAGACGATGATCGGCGAGCCCTTGTGCGCCTCGAGCCGGGCCAGCTGCGAGGCGAGCATCCCGATGGGAATAAGCTGCGCGCCAGGCAGATGCGCGGCCTCGGATACTTCGCGCTCGCGCAAGTCGACGACGATCGCACCCGCGTCGATCAGCGCCTTGGCCTCCGGCGCCGAGACGTGACGGATGTCGGTCAGGGTCTGGTTCTTGAACGCGTTCTGGAAGGCGGGGACCGCAACGAAGTAGCACAGCAGCAGCAGCGCGACACCGAGCGCCGCCAGATACGGAAGCGGATTTGCGCTTTGAGTGTCGTTCATGAGGGCGACCTCAGTGCGATGTCGCCCTCAGGATGCGGTTCGGTCGCGAGTCCATCGCGGCAGAAAATCACCGCGACGTCGAATCTACGGGCGCCGTTTTGTCTGCGCGTCCGATGCGCCGTTAGCGTTCGTCAGCGACAAGGCGCGATCCGCAATCCTGCGATTGCGGATCTGGGCGCGCGGGGTTCTCGCCTGCGCTGGAGCGAGCCCTCGCATCTGTACAGCGCGTGCAGCGCGAATTCTGAGGCGGCTGGAGAGCATGCTGGTCGATCTCCCGCGGATCAGGCGCCGCCGGTAGCGGCAACGAACCACGCAATCAGCAACAGAATCCCGAGCGCAAAGAAATACGGCAGCTGACTTACAGCTTTCTCGCTTGCGATTTTGGTGTTCTGCATGACGGCGGTCCCTCGTTTCGTACGCCATGAGCATGCCCGGGCGCGCCGCGGCCGTCGCGGCAGAAAATCACGCCGGCAATCGCGTACGGCCACCTTGTCTCGTTTGCGCAGCGGAAAAGCGTCAAGGATAGTCAGAACCTGCGCACCCGCTCGATCTCCGAAACCCTTCCGCCGACCAGCGTGATGGTGGTGATGAAGGGATCGGCGACAGTGGGCAGGTAGGTCCAGGTCTTGAGCGACAGCGCGCCGCGCCCGGCGGTGCTGCTGCGGCGCGCGGTCTGTGCGGTGATCGGCGCCGCAATCGCGAGCCCCTGGTCGACCAGCAAGTCGGGCTCGCCTGCGAGCACCAGCAGCTCGCCCTCGCTCATGCCGCGCTGGATGCTGACGTAGACACGGAAGTCGAGTCCCCGCGGCCGCGGCGGCGTATTCGCGGCGCGCTCGGCCGCGTAGCGGGCCTCCTCGGCCTCGCGGCGCGCCAGGCGCTGCTCCAGACGCTCTCCCTGGCAGCGCACCGTGTAGCAGTCCGCGCTGTCCGGCGCGGGCGGCCCCGCCCGCCCCTCGGGATCCACGATGGTCGCCTTCACGCCCTCCGGCGGGGACGCATTGGAGTAATGAACGGTGCCCTTTGCGTCGACCCAGCGATAGATCTGGGCATTGGCCGCGACCGAAGCCACAAGAAGGATCATTGCCACCGCTGCGCGCATCGCTCGACTCTCCCGCATGTCGGACAGCCGAACGCGCACGGCGTTCCGCCCGCCGGCATCAGTCCGGATCGTAACGCCCGAGGCGCACCATGGTCGTGCCGGGCTTCAGGTGCTTCACCGAAGGCATCACCATGACGCAGTCGTCATAGGGCGTTCTCCAGACCGTGTCGCCGTCGGTGGCCACCACGGTGCCGGCCTTGGGGATCACCTCGAGCCCGCCGAAGGGCTTGGCGAAGCGAAACGCCATGCTTTTCGCAACCACCGGCTCGGTGACGCGCACCACCCGCTGCTTCGCGGGAGGCTTGAGTCGCAGCCGTGGCTCGACCCACGAAGCTTCCGCAGCGCCGGTGACGCGCAAGTAACGCAGCAGGGTGTCGATCGCCACCTCCGCCGCGCTCTTTTCCCAATGCTGGCCACACTCGATCAGCACCGCTGTCTTCGGGCTCGCCGGATCGCCAAACCCGCCGCGCTCGATCATGCGCAGGCCGGCCGGGTGACCGGTGTCGATCAGCAGGTCGCCGGGCACACCAAGCCGCCGGGCAAAAGCGGCGCTCTTTTCGCTTTTCGCGCACACCATGATCGGCCGGCACGGCTCGTGCATCGAGTGGATGTCGAGCATGAAATCTGCGGCGTCGACGAACGGACGCAGCTGCCGCGCGCGACGCAGCTCGATCGAGTCGCGCGAACCCTCGAGCGTCTCGTCGCTCCACACGCGGTTGTAATCCTCGTCGATGTAGCGCGAGCGGTCCGGGTCGTCGAAATCGAAGCGCGCAAAGGCTTCGACGTTTGCAAAGGCGAGCGTGAGCTTGCCCTGCTTCGGCCTGAATTTTTCCTTGAACAGGTAATCGAGCGCGATCGCGCCGCACAGTTCGTTGCCGTGCGTCAGGGCCTGGATCATCACGTTCGGCCCCGGCTTGCCGGATTCGAGCACGTGCGCGTAGTCAACGCCGGTGTTGCCGTGACGATAGGGCGAGAGGCTTGGGGGCGATATCTCGATCGGGAAATGCTCGGCCATGGCTCAGCTGCTCCTCGCGTAGTCGGCGACTGCGCGCAGCAGCCGCGAAAGGTTGGCCTTCAGCTCGTCGAAGCCGGGACGTTTCTCGAGCGTGGTCTCGCTCATGTACAGCCGCCGGTTGATCTCCACCTGCAGGCTGTGGCGCCGCGCCGCAGGGTCCGAGTACGCGCGCACCAGCTCGACGCCCTTGTACGGGTCGTTGACCTTGACGTCATAGCCCATCGCGAGCAGCGTCGCCCGCACGAAATCCGTGAATCCAGGCTCGCAGGTGGTGCCGTCGCGATCGCCCAGCACGAACTCGGCGCGGATGCGCCCGGCGCC
>JBFKUL010000243.1:0-4752 GCA_041635755.1 Burkholderiales bacterium
CGTACTTCGCGTCCTGATAGTCGGTGAGCAGCTTCACGCGGCGCTCGAGCAGCTCATCGAGGTTGCGCGAGAGGTGCTGCGACATCGGAATGACTTCGGCCGGCTCGGCGACGCGGCGTACGCGCTCCAGGTCCACCGCGGCGCGCCGGCCCCACTCGAAAGCCTGCTTGTTGAACTCGACCGCGACCCCGTTGATCTCGATGGCGCGCGCAAGGCTCGCGCCCGAGAGCGGCACCCAGCCCTTCTGGTAGGCATAGCCGAGCATAAACATGTTGGTGGCGATCGAGTCGCCGAGCAGCGCGGTCGCGAGCTTGGCCGCAGGCACGAAATCGGCACTGCCCTTAGCGCAGGCCTCGGCCACGTCGTGCGAAAGATCGCTGCCGGGCAGCTGCCAGTCAGGGTTGGAGACGAAGGCCGCCGTGGGGGCGAGGGTCGCGTTGATTACGGCCCGGGTGCGCGAGGGGTTCATCTTTTCGAGCGCGTCGGTGCTGGCCGCGACCACCAGGTCGCAGCCCACCACCAGGCTCGCTTCGCCGGAGCCAAGGCGCGCGGCGTGTAGCTGATCGGCGCGCTCGGCAAGCTTCACGTGCGACATCACGGCGCCGTACTTCTGCGCCAGGCCCGACATGTCGAGCACCGAGACTCCCTTGCCTTCGAGGTGGGCGGCCATCGCCAGGATCTGGCCGACGGTGATCACCCCGGTGCCGCCAATGCCGGTCACGAGAACCCCGTATGGCGTCGTCAGGGAGGGCAGTTTCGGCTCCGGAAGGTCAGGAAAGTCAGCGCCCGCGTCGCCTTTGGCTGCCTTCTTACCGCGCTTGAGTTGACCGCCCTCGACGGTGACGAAACTCGGGCAGAATCCCTTCACGCACGAGAAGTCCTTGTTGCACGAGGACTGGTTGATGACGCGCTTGCGGCCGAATTCGGTCTCGAGAGGCTCGACCGAAAGGCAGTTGGACTTCACGCTGCAGTCGCCGCAGCCCTCGCACACCATCTCGTTGATCACGGCACGTTTGGCCGGATCCGGATACTCGTTTCGCTTGCGACGGCGCCGCTTTTCGGAGGCGCAGGTCTGGTCGTAAATCAGCGCCGAGACGCCCTCGGTCTCGCGCAGCTCCCGCTGCACCTGATCGAGCTCGTCGCGGTGCCGGATCGTCACCCCCGGCGCCCAGTTGACGCCCGCCGGGTACTTCTCCGGCTCGTCGGTGACCACCACGATCGGCTTCACCCCCTCGGCCGCGATCTGACGCGAGATGATCGCCGGGTCGAGCGGGCCGTCGTGGTGCTGGCCGCCGGTCATGGCAACGGCGTCGTTGTACAGGATCTTGTAGGTCATCCTGACCTTGGCCGCGACCGCAGCGCGTATCGCAAGCAACCCCGAGTGGTAGTACGTGCCGTCGCCAAGATTGGCGAAGATGTGCTGCTCGTTGGTGAAGGGTGCCTGGCCGATCCAGGGCGCGCCTTCGGCGCCCATGTGGGTGAAGGTCGACGTCGCGCGGTCCATCCACACCGCCATGAAATGGCAGCCAATGCCGGCGGTGGCGCGGCTGCCCTCGGGTACGCGCGTCGAGGTGTTGTGCGGGCAGCCCGAGCAGAAGTAGGGCTGGCGAATCGTGGTGACGCGCGGCTTGGCGAGCGCCTTCTCCTTGAAGTCGATAAACGCAAGCCGCTCCTTGAACTGGCTGCCCAGGCTCCCAGTCATGCCGAGCCGCTCGAGGCGCTGCGCGATCACGCGCGCGACCATCGCGGGCGAATGCTCGTAGTGCGCCGGCAGGAGCCACGAGCCGGCGGGCTGGCCCTCGGCGCGGCTCCACTCGCCGTTGTCGTCGAACTTGCCGACCACGCGGGGCGCGCGCTTGCCGGCTTCCCAGGTGTAGAGCTCTTCCTTGATCTGGTACTCGATGAGCTGGCGCTTCTCCTCGACTACGAGGATCTCCTCCAGCCCCTGCGCGAAGCGGCGCGCACCCTGCGGCTCGAGCGGCCAGCTCATGGCGATCTTGTACACGCGCAGCCCGATGTCGCGCGCGACCTTCTCGTCGATGCCGAGATCGGCGAGCGCCTGCATCACGTCGCCGTAGGATTTTCCGGTGGTGGCGATGCCAAGCTTTGCGTTGGGCGAATCCCAGACAATCTTGTCCAGACCGTTCGCGCGCACGTAGGCGAGCGCTGCGTAGACCTTCCAGTCGAGCAGCCGCGCTTCCTGCTCGAGGATGCCGTCGGGCCAGCGGGTATTGAGGCCATCCGGCGGCAGCGGGAAGTTTTCGGGATAGCGGACCTGTACGCGCTGCGGATCGACCACCACCGAGGCGCCCGACTCGACCACGTCGGTGACGCACTTGAACGCCACCCAGCAGCCCGAATAGCGGCTCATGGCGTAGCCATGCAGGCCGAGGTCGAGATAGTCCTGCACGTTCGCCGGGTTGAGCACCGGGATGAGGCAGGCCTTGAAAATGTGCTCCGACTGGTGCGGCAGCGTCGAGGACTTCGCAGCGTGATCGTCGCCCGCGAGGACCAGCACGCCGCCGTGCTTCGAGGTGCCGGAGGCGTTGGCGTGCTTGAAGACATCGCCGCAGCGATCCACCCCCGGTCCCTTGCCGTACCACATGCCGAATACGCCGTCGTACTTCGCACCCGGAAACATGTTGACCTGCTGCGCGCCCCACACTGCGGTCGCCGCGAGGTCCTCGTTCACGCCCGGCTGAAAGACGATGTGATGGCTCTTGAGATGCTTCGCGGCCCGCCCCAGGGTCTGGTCGAGACCGCCGAGCGGCGAGCCTCGATAACCCGAGACGAAACCGGCGGTGTTGAGTCCGGCGCGCTGGTCGCGCTCGCGCTGCAACATCAGCAGGCGCACCAGGGCCTGGGTGCCGGTGAGGAACACTCGCCCCGAATCGAGCGTGTACTTGTCGTCCAGCGATACCTTGGCGAGAGCGGACGGATCTGCCGGTGCGTTCATTCGCATCATCTCCACAAAAATTTTGTTCGTGTGGGGCGCATGGCTGCGGGGGGTGATGCAGCGCTACGCCTTGGACGCCGAAGGATCGTGTCCCGCAGCGTCGCGTGGCCAGACTAGCATAGGTTTAGACAGCGGCGCGGCCCCTGATTCGCGGCTTTGGCTGCTTCGCGCCGGGCCGATCCCAGTAGGGCTCGGGGCCGAACGACTCGAGCAGAAAATCGATGAACGCGCGCGTCTTCGCGGGCAGATAGCGCCGGTGCGGGTAAACCGCGTAAATGGCCACGTCGGTGTCGAAGGTATAGCCGGGGCACAGCGCGACAAGCGAGCCGTCCTCGAGGTGGCGGCGCACATCCCAAGTAGATTTGAGCGCCACGCCCAGCCCGGCGAGCGCCCATTCGCGCAGCACCTCCCAGTTGTCGCAGGCGTAGTGGCCGCTGACGCGCACCGCGCCCGCCTTGCCGGCGGGGTCCTTGAACTCGATGGTCATCGAGAAGTCGTGCTCCCAAGTGGTCACGAGGAAGTTGTGCTGCGCGAACTCCTCGGGCGTACGCGGCGTGCCGTGCTTTGCGAGGTACGCCGGACTTGCGCAGACCACGCGGCGGTTGGGTGCGAGTTTGCGTGCCGCAAGCGACGAGTCTTCGAGCTCGGCAATACGCACCGCGAGATCGAAGCCTTCCTCGATCAGGTTGACGTGCCGATCCGACAGGCTGAGCGCGAGTTGGACTCTGGGATGCCGTGTCGCAAAGCGCGGCACGAGTGGCGCGATGTGCTGGTGTCCGAACGAGGCGGGCAGAGCGACGCGCAGAACGCCTTCGGGCTCCACCAGGCGCGCAGAGGCGGCGGCGTCGGCTTCCTCGACCTCCGAGAGAATGCGCGTGCACGCTTCGTAGTAGCTCGCACCCTCGTCGGTGAGATGAAGGCTGCGTGTGGTGCGGTTGATCAGCCGCACGCCGAGCCGCTCTTCGAGCGCCGCCAGGCGCCGGCTCACCACCGCGGGCGAGAGCCCAAGCTCACGCGCCGCCGCCGACAGGCTGCCGGCCGCAACCACCCTTACGAAGATCGCCATCTCATGAAGGGTGTCAGACACTGTTTTGTCTTTTTAGCAAAGATGTTTTGGTATCAGAGCCTATTTTAAACTCTAGCGCAAGGACATACCATCCAGTGGTCGCAGCACGTTACCTAGGAATCGAATATGGAAAGCAAAGCAACCGGTACCCCACTAAGACAGCCCACGTTCACGGAGCCACCGGCGGTCTCGTTCGCGGAGCTGGAGCAGATCATGGTCCGCGCCCGCCGTCAGAGGGCCGAGGAAACTGCGCGCCTGATCCGGCTCGCTGCGAAGAAGGTGGCCCGCTGGGCCGAGAGAGCCTGGCTCGGGATTGCCAGGCGCCGGCAGCTGCTGCGCGGCTTGGGCTAAGCGCGGAAAGCCCAGCCTTAAGGAGCGCCCCGAGAGCAACCGGGGCTCTTACCCCCTGCGTGTGCACAGACGTTTCAAACAAGCATTGCTATTTTTGCATTAAGTGCAAAGGTGTTTCTGGATACACGGGGTACTCAAGCGAGCTCGGCACCCCTATTATTGATGCACTGCAACATACAAAGTGATCCATGACGATGAAGTTTAAAGCCACTGACATCCAGCCGAGAGCCACGCGCTTTCCGCTGACCGACGAACGCGCCGAGCGCATCGTGATGCTCGCGAAAGCGCACCGTGCCGCGTACATCTCGGGCTTGTTTGCCGCCGCACGCGCCAGGCTCGCGGGGTTCACGCGCGGCATCCGCGCGATCGCACCCACGTC